>JASGDZ010000264.1:0-5904 GCA_047606835.1 Microbacterium sp.
CGCGGCGCGCGCCGGCCTGCCCACCGGTGCGGCGCTGGCGGCGTGGGCGGCGCGCACGGCGCCGTGGCGCAGCTACCTCACCGCGCACCTGTGGCGCGCGGCCGCGACGCCGCACGCCCCGACCGACTCGAAGGAGACCCCGTGACCGCCACCGTCCAGACCGTCGACACCCCCGACGGCGCCTTCACGATCGTCGCCGACGAGGGCGGGCGCGTGCTCGCCTCGGGCTGGACCGCCGACGGGCAGGCCGTGCTCGAGCGCATCCCGGCGCGGCTGCGGCCCACGACGGTCGAGCAGGGGGAGACGGATGCCGCCGCCGCGGCGCGCGCGTACTACGCCGGCGACCTCGCGGCGATCGACGCCGTCGAGGTGGCCCAGCACGGCACGGCCCTGCAGCTGCGGGGCTGGGCGGGCCTGCGCGAGATCGCCCCTGGCCGTCCGCTGACGTACGCCGGGCTCGCCGCCGCGATCGGAGCGCCCGCCGCCGTGCGGGCCGCGGCATCCATCTGTGCGCGCAACGCGCCGGCGCTGTTCGTGCCGTGCCACCGCGTGCTGCGCTCCGACGGCACGCTCGGCGGGTTCGCATGGGGTCTGGAGGTCAAGCGCAGCCTCCTCGCCCGCGAGGCGGCCCTGTCGGACTCGCAACCCGTGCGGTGACGCGCTCGCCGGACGGGTCGGGGGCCGCGGGGGGGTCGAGAAAGCTCGTTGCGCGTCAGACGTCGGACGGTTTGTCGCGCTGCGGCCTGTCTCGGCGCGGGGTGGCTCTCGTCGGTCGCCCCGTGTATTGCGCGAGGGTCCCTCCCGGGGATAGCCTGAGAGGCTGGTGTGTCGCCCGCGCGACGCATCGCACCGCCCACGATCCGAGGAGGAAGCCATGTATCAGGCCGTCGTCACCGAGCCGATCGCACCTGTCCTCCTCGTCGCCGGGCGCCCGCGCGTCGCCTTCGAGGGATAGCCGAGGCAGCCTCTGCCGACCGGCCGCTCGCGCGGCCACTCGCCTGCGCGTTCTGTTCCACAGGACCGGCATCTTCGGCGCCCCTGCACGCCGACGCCCGCACTCGTTCCCCATGCACGTCCAATCGAGGGATCATGACCACCCCATCCGCAGCGCCAGTGTCGACCGCTCGCGCGCTCGCGCGCCTCGTCCCGTTCGTCAAGCCGGTGCTTCCCCGGCTCGTGCTGGGCGCCGTCAGCGCGCTGCTCGCGAGCCTGGCGGCGCTCGGCATCCCGCTCGTCCTCGAGGTCGTCGTGCGCGGTCCGATCGCCACCGGCGACCCCGTCCAGCTGCTGTGGGGCGCCGCCGCCATCCTCGTGCTGGGGCTGCTGGAGGCGGCCATGGTGTGGGCGCGCCGCTGGTTCGTGCTGCCGCCCGCGACCAGGGTCGAGTACGAGCTGCGCACGGTCTTCTACGCGCGGCTGCAGCGCCTGCCGGTCGCGTTCCACGACAGATGGCAGTCCGGCCAGCTGCTGTCGCGCATGATGCAGGACATCTCGATGCTGCGCCGCTGGATCGCGTTCGGCATCGTGATGCTGACCGTCAACGTGATCACGATCGTGGCGGGGCTCGCGCTGCTGTTCAGCTGGCACTGGATGCTCGGACTCGTCTTCCTGGTCTGCTCGGCGCCGCTGTGGTACGCGGGGTCGCGATTCGAGAAGATCTACGGCGCGCTCGCGCGGCGCAGTCAGGACCAGGCGGGGGACCTGGCCACGAGCGTCGAGGAGAGCGTGCACGGCATCCGCGTGCTCAAGGCCTTCGGTCGGGGCCCGCACGCGCTGCGCAGGTTCGCGCGGCAGGCCGAGTCGCTGCGCGAGACCGAGCTCGACAAGGCCCGTGCGGTCGGCTGGATCTGGTTCTGGCTCGTGATGCTGCCCGATCTCGCGTTCGCGCTGAGCCTGGGCGCGGGCATCGTGCTCGCCCAGCTCGGCGAGCTGCGGGTGCCGCAGCTCATCGCGTTCTTCGCGATGGCGACGGTGCTGCGCTGGCCCATGGAGTCGATCGGGTTCCTCTACTCGTTCACCCTCGACGCGCGCACCGCCACCGACCGCGTCTTCGAGGTGCTCGACGAGGAGAACGCGATCGACGATCCTCCGCTCCCGCACACCGATCCGGCTCCGCGCGGGGCGCTCCGTTTCGACGGCGTGCGCTTCCGGTATCCGGATGCCGCGGCCACTGAGCGCGACCTGCTCGACGGCGTCGACCTCGAGCTCCTCCCCGGCGAGACGATGGCCCTCGTGGGACTCACCGGCTCGGGAAAGACGACGCTCACGACGCTGCCGACGCGGCTGTACGACGTCACGGGCGGGCGTGTGCTGCTCGACGGCGTCGACGTGCGCGAGCTGACCCTGAAAGAGCTGCGCACGCACATCGGCATGGCGTTCGAGGACTCCACGCTGTTCTCGCAGAGCGTGCGCGACAACGTGCTGCTCGGGCGGGAGGACCTCGAGCCGGGAAGCCCCGAAGCCGAGCGCGTGCTGCGCGAGGCGCTGCGGGTCGCGCAGGCCGGCTTCGTCGACGAGCTCCCCGACGGCGTCGACACGATCATCGGCGAGGAGGGGCTGTCGCTGTCCGGCGGTCAGCGGCAGCGGCTCGCCCTCGCCCGCGTCGTCGCGGCGCGCCCCGCGGTGCTCGTGCTCGACGACCCGCTGTCGGCCCTCGACGTCGACACCGAGGCGCTCGTGGAGGACGCCCTGCGCGAGGTCATGGCGGACACGACCGCTCTCGTGGTCGCGCACCGCCCGTCGACGGTGACGCTCGCCGACCGCGTCGCGCTGCTCGAACGCGGTCGCATCGCCGCCGTCGGCACGCACTCCGAGCTGCTGCGCACGAGCGACCACTACCGGCACGTGATCTCGAGCCTCGAGGCCGACCAGGCGCGCGTGCGGGCGCTCCGCTACGAGCAGCCCGGCTCGGCGGCCGCTCAGCTCTCCCCGGCCACCGCCGAGGAGGTGAACCTGTGACCACCGCGACCGTCGCCGGCACCAGCGGCGAAGACCGCTCCGACTACACGCGCGCGGAGAGCCGCGCCGTCCGCCGCCGCTCGCTGCGCCTGCTCGGGTCGCTGCTGAGGCCGCTGCGCGGGCGGCTCGTGCTCGCCGCCACGGTGCTCGTGATCTCGACGGCGCTGCGGGTCGTCGGCCCGATCCTCATCGCGATCGGCATCGACCGGGCCCTTCCCGCGGTGATCGAGGAGAACGACTGGATGCCGACGGTCGTCGTCGTCGCCGTCTACCTCGTGTCCGCCTTCGGCGGCGCCGCCCTCATCGGATGGTACATCGTCGTCGGCGCGCGCCTCACGCAGTCGGTGATGCTGGAACTGCGCAAGCGCATCTTCCTGCACACGCAGCGGCTCAGCCTGGAGTTCCACGAGTCGTATACGTCGGGCCGCATCATCTCGCGGCAGACGAGCGACCTCGACACGATCCGGGAACTGCTCGACGGGGGGCTCAACGAGCTCGTCTCCGGCGTGCTGTACGGCGGCTTCACGCTCATCGCGCTGCTCGTGTGGGACTGGCAGTCGGGGCTCGTGCTCCTGGCCGCAGGCATCCCGCTCGCGGTGCTCATGCGCTGGTTCTACGCGCGCTCTCAAGTCGTGTATCGCGAATCGCGCGTCATCAGCGCGAGGGTCATCGTAAAGTTCGTCGAGACGATGACCGGCATCCGCGCCGTGAAGGCGTTCCGCAAGGAGGAGCGCAACGACGACGAGTTCGGCGACCTGTCGGCGCAGTACCGCAACGTCAATATGCGGGCGATGCGGCTGTTCGGCTCGTTCGAGCCCGGGCTCATGGTGATCGCGGCGCTCACGGTGGCGGGCGTGCTGCTGTGGGGCGGCCTGCGCGTGGCCGACGGCGCGCTCGCGGTCGGCGTGCTGCTGTCGGCGGTGCTCTACGTGCGCAACTTCTTCGCGCCGCTGCAGGAGATCGCCATGGTGCTCAACACCTACCAGGCCGCGACCGCCGCGCTGGAGAAGGTGTCGGGGGTGCTCGAGGAGCAGCCCACCGTGCCCGACCCTGTCGACCCCGTCGACCTGTGGCACGCGCGCGGCGACATCCGCTTCGACGACGTGGAGTTCGGGTACGGCGACGGGCGCGTCATCCTGCCCGGCTTCTCGCTCGACATCCCCGCCGGGCAGACGATCGCGCTCGTGGGCACCACCGGCGCGGGCAAGTCGACCCTCGCCAAGCTCGTGTCGCGGTTCTACGACCCGACGCGGGGCGCGGTGACCCTCGACGGCGTCGATCTGCGCTCGCTGCACCCCAAGGACCTCCGCCGCGCGATCGTCATGGTGACGCAGGAGGCGTACCTGTTCAGCGGCACGGTCGCCGACAACATCGCGCTCGGCAATCCCGACGCGACGCTCGACGAGATCCGCGCGGCGGCGCGCGCGGTGGGGGCGGATGCCTTCATCTCGGCGCTTCCGGACGGCTACGACACCGACGTCAACAAGCGCGGCGGACGCGTCTCGTCGGGGCAGCGGCAGCTGATCTCGTTCGCGCGGGCGTTCCTCGCCGATCCCGCGGTGCTCATCCTCGACGAGGCGACGGCGTCGCTCGACATCCCGTCGGAGCGGCAGGTCCAGCAGGCGCTGCAGACGCTGCTCGCCGACCGCACCGCGATCATCATCGCGCACCGGCTCTCGACGATCGCGATCGCCGACCGCGTGCTCGTGATGGAGCACGGCCGCATCGTCGAGGACGGCGCTCCCGAGACGCTCATCGCCGGGACGGGGCGCTTCGCGCAGCTGCACAGGTCCTGGAGGCAGTCGCTCGTCTGACGGGGCGGCTTGGAGGCGTGCGCGTACGCCCCGCTGCGCGAATGTCGCCCCGCTTCGCGAATGTCGGAGAGCGGGCGGGATGTCGGAGGATCCGGCGCGAATGCTCCGACATCCGCCCGATCCTCCGACATTCAGGAGCGCCGTCACGCGGCCGGGCGGCGGTGGAGGCCCGCAGCGACGGCGCGGGCGATCGTGCGCTCGACCGCCGGCCAGTCGTACAGCACCTGCGCATAGGTGAATCGCAGCACCGTGTACCCGCGAAGCCGCAGCTCGGCGTCGTGCTGCACGTCGCGTGCGCGCTGCGCGGCGCCCGAGTGGTGGGCGTGGCCGTCGACCTGCACGACGAGGGACTCGCCGACGACGAAGTCCACCGGTCGGCGCGCGAGGACGACCTGTTGGCGGATCGGCACGCCCCACGGGCGCAGTCGTACGACGACGATCGTCTCCAGCCCTGAGTCCGACAGTCCGGTCACGTCCTCGGCGAGCGTGCGCGCCGCCCGGGTCGGCCAGCGGATCCGCCGCAGCGCATCGACGGACAGGCGCTCCTTTCGGATCGAAGACTCCCACAGCACGCGTGCCGACTCGCCCGGCACGCACAGCGCGATATGCGCGAGGGCGTCTTCGATCGGCTCCTCCAGGCTGTGGCGGGATGCCGGCGTCACCGGCACGGTCCAGTGCACGACGTCGTCCTGCTCGATCGATCCGGGCCGGGCGTGGGGCGCGATGGCCAGGTGCCTTCGCGCATCGAGGTCGTCGGGGATCCACCACTTGCGCCTGCGGGCGAGCGAGACGCACGCGACCCGGCCTCCCGCGAGCGCGGCGGCCAGGAGGTCGTCGTCCGCGTCGCCGGCGGCGAGCCAGTGCCGCCGCACGCGGCGCAGCGCGCCGGAGCCGATCGCCGCGCGGATCGCGGGTTCGGAGAACCGCAGCCGCACGGCTTCCCGGTGGGCGATGCCGCCGCGCTCGGACATCCACTTCATGAGCTCCATGCAGACGAGCATGGTCCGCGCCCGCCGCACGTGGCGGCTCGGGCGCAGATCTGTGGACGGATCGCCCCGCCCGGACGCCTGTGCAGGAGCAGCCCCCGCGCGAACGCGCGCGCACGGGAGCGACCGCCGCGCGGGGAGGAGCG
>JASGDZ010000265.1:0-3690 GCA_047606835.1 Microbacterium sp.
GGCCTGGCCGCGCCGACCTCGCCACCGCCGTGCGCTACCTGCTGCAGCTGCTGGCGGAGAAGGCGCCGGGCAACGCGGTCGAGGTGCGGGTGCCGCCGTTCGGCGCGGTGCAGGCCGTCGAGGGCCCGCGGCACACGCGCGGCACGCCGCCCAACGTCGTCGAGATGGACCCGGAGGCCTGGATCGCCGTCGCTCTCGGCGATCGGTCGTGGCAGGCGGCGGTCGCGGAGGGCCTCATCCGCGCCTCCGGCACCCGCGCGCACCTCGACGACGTGCTCCCGCTGCGCCCGTGAGGCCCGCCCGCGCGCTGCGCCCGGCGGCGGTGGGACAATGGACCTCATGGCCGAGCAGGCGCAGCCCCCCCACGACATCCATCCCGCCGAGAGCGCGCAGCGCGCCCCCGTCGAACATGTCGAGGCGATCAGCGACGAGCTCGTCGAGGCGCGCGTGCGGCGCTCGCCGCGCTACGGCGTCTTCCTCGCGCTCGGCGCCGCGCTCGGCGTGCTGACCGCGATGATCCTGACGTTCGCCTTCGACGGCAACGAGCGGGTCGCCGACAACGGCGCGGTGTACTCCGACGGCCAGGTGTTCGGGTTCCTCGCCCTCGTCGGCATCGCCGCCGGGCTGCTCGTCGGGGGGCTCGTCGCGATCCTCCTCGACCGCGTCGTGGGGCGGCGCACGAAGACCGTGCGCGTCGACCACGAGACCGTCGAGACCCTGGACTGACGGCGGGCGGCGCCTACGCCAGCTCGGCGATGATCGGGTGGATCGCCGCGTCGAACGCGACGACATCCCCGCGCAGCCCGTCGGTGACCGCGATCGTGAGCGATCCGATCCACCACACCCCGCGCTGGACCAGCGGCAGCACCTGCACGTTGAGCTCGAACGAGTGGGCCCTGCGCCCGACCTGACGCTCGTGCTCGGCGATCGCGCTCGCGTAGGCGCGGTAGGAGACGCCGGCCTTGGCCGTGGCATCCTTCGAGTACCGCGCGTGCACGGACTGCGCGTACGCGACCGCCTCGGCGCCGTGCGGTGCGATCTCCTCGCGCAGCAGCTCGGCGCCCTCGACCGGCAGCGCGACCAGGGTGTCGAACCCGCCGACGAGGTCGAGCGGCACCTGCGACGGATGCGCCTGCGGCTCGACCGTCATCGCCCAGTACTCGCGCCACTGACGCTCCAGCCGCGCCTGGGTCTGCTCGTCGCGCTCCGCCGCGGTGCGGGCGGCCACGCCGCGCAGCTGCGGCAGCTCGTCGGGCGAGCGGATGCCGAGCACCTGGCGCAGGTAGAGCGCGAGGATGACGGGCTTTCCCGCATCCTCGCGGATCACCCACTCCGGTGCGCCGCCGACCATGCCGCCATTCTATGTGCGCGCTACGATCGGGCATCGGCCAGGCAGGGGCCGGAGTCGGGCGAGCCGGATGCGGGGGCGCACTAGGCTGGAGCGGTGGCCGCAGCCCCCCCGAACCCGTACACCGAGGCCGGCGTCGACACCGCGGCGGGAGACCTCGCCGTCGAGCTGATGAAGTCGGCGGTGCGACGCACCCACGGGCCCGAGGTCGTCGGCGGGGTCGGCGGCTTCGCCGGGCTCTTCGACGCGACCGCGTTCAGGGCGTACGACAGGCCGGTGCTGGCCACCAGCACCGACGGCGTGGGCACCAAGGTCGCCATCGCGCAGGCGATCGACAAGCACGACACCGTCGGGCTCGACCTCGTCGGCATGGTCGTCGACGACATCGTCGTCGTCGGTGCGAGACCGCTGTTCATGACCGACTACATCGCGTGTGGGAAGGTCGTGCCCGAGCGCATCGCCGACCTCGTGCGCGGCATCGCGCTCGGCTGCGAGCAGACCGGCACGGCGCTCGTCGGCGGCGAGACCGCCGAGCACCCCGGTCTTCTCGGCCCGAGCGACTACGACCTGGCGGGAGCGGCGACCGGCGTCGTCGAGGCGTCGCGGATGCTGGGCGCCGACCGCGTGCGGCAAGGCGACGCCGTGCTCGCGCTCGCCTCCAGCGGGCTCCACTCCAACGGCTACTCCCTGGTGCGGCACATCGTGGCGGGAGCCGGCATCCGCTACGCCGACCACGCCGCCGAGCTCGGCACGACGTGGGGCGAGGCGCTGCTGGAGCCCACGCGCCTCTACACCGCACCGCTCCTGCGGCTCGTCACGGCGACCGGCGGCGGCATCCACGCCCTCAGCCACGTCACCGGCGGCGGCATCGCCGCCAACCTCGCGCGCGTGCTGCCGCGCGGCACCCGGGTCGAGATCGACCGGTCGACGTGGTCGCCGCCCCCGGTGTTCCGGGTGCTCGCCCGCGCCGGCTCGTTGCGGCTCGAAGACACCGAGGGCACGTGGAACCTCGGCATCGGCTTCCTCGCCGTCGTCGCGCCGGACAGGGCGGACGCCGCGATCTCGGCCCTCGCCGAGGAGGGCATCGCGACGTGGCAGGTCGGCGTGGTCGGCGGCGGCTCGGGCGGCGGCGACAGCCCGCGCGGCGGCGCGTGGGAGCAGGGCGCCAAGGGCGTCGACGGCGGAGCCGTGCGGCTCGTCGGGGCATACCGGGGCGGAGCTGACTGACCTCCCATGTGCGGCATCGTCGGAATGGTCGGTCAGGGCCCGGTCAACCAGGAGATCTACGACTCGCTGCTGCTGCTGCAGCACCGCGGACAGGACTCCACGGGCATCGCCACGGCCGAGCCCAGCGGCGTGTTCCACCTCGTCAAGGCGAGGGGGCAGGTGCGCGAGGCGTATCGCACGCGCGACATGCGGTCGCTGCTCGGAAACGTCGGGCTCGGGCACGTGCGCTACGCCACGCAGGGCACGGCCTCCAGCGAGGAGGAGGCGCAGCCGTTCTACGTGAACGCGCCGTACGGCATCGTGCTCGTGCACAACGGCAACCTCACGAACACGCGCGAGCTCACCGAGGAGCTGTTCCACACCGACCGGCGGCACCTCAACACGAGCTCCGACACCGAGCTGCTCGTGAACGTGCTGGGCGGCGAGCTGCAGGCATCCATCTCGGGGCTGCAGCTCGATCCCGAGCAGGTGTTTCAGGCGGTCGCGCGCGTGCACGAGCGCGTCGAGGGATCGTATGCCGCGATCGCGCTCATCGCCGGGTACGGGCTGCTCGCGTTCCGCGATCCGTTCGGCATCCGCCCGCTCATCCTCGGCACCCGTCCCGCGGACGGCGGGGGCTACGAGTGGATCGTGGCGTCCGAGTCGCTCGTGCTGGAGAACGCCGGCTTCGAGATCGTGCGCGATGTCGAGCCGGGAGAGGCCGTGTTCGTCGGCACCGACGGCAGGCTGCACACGCGCCAGTGCGCCAAGGAGCCGAAGCTCGTGCCGTGCTCGTTCGAGTACGTGTACCTCGCGCGGCCCGACTCCGAGATGAACGGCATCTCGGTGTACGAGGCGCGGCTGCGGATGGGCGAGCGCCTCGCCGACACGATCGCGAAGTACACGCCGAAGGGCGCGATCGACGTCGTCATGCCCATCCCGGACTCGTCGCGCCCCGCGGCGATGCAGGTCGCCCGCAAGCTCGGCCTGGAGTACCGCGAGGGCTTCTACAAGAACCGCTACGTGGGCCGGACGTTCATCATGCCCGGTCAGGCCGTGCGCAAGAAGAGCGTGCGGCAGAAGCTCAACGCGATGTCGAGCGAGTTCAAGGGCAAGAACGTGCTGCTCATCGACGA
>JASGDZ010000266.1:0-3525 GCA_047606835.1 Microbacterium sp.
GTTGCGCGTGAGACGCCGCAACGTCTCACGCGCAACGAGCTGTCTCGGCGTACCGGGGTCGGCGTACAGGGGGCGGGGTTCCGGGGTCGGCGTCCGGGGCCGGCGTTCCGGGGCCGGCGTCCCGCGGGCGGGGTTCCGGGTTCGGGGTCCCGGGGCAGGCGTCCAGGGGCGCCCCGGTCACCAGAGCGCGGCGGCGGAGAGCCCGGGAGAGGGCGGCAGGTCGGCTGCGTGGGCGGCGAGCTCGCGGGAGAACGCGCCGAGGGCGCGGCGGTACGCGTCGTCGGGGTGGGTGCGCGCGATCTCGACGAGCGGCACGAGGTCCATCTCCTGGATGAGGCGCACCCGCGCCCGCACGGCGGCTGGTTGGTCCGCGGCCTCCAGCACGGCGATGCCGCCGAGCAGCGCGTCGAGGTAGTCGTGCAGCACGGTGAGCTCGTGCTGGTGCTGCGTGATGGATGACGCGTCCGCGCGCTCGCGCCAGTGCACGACGACATCCGGGACGACGTCGAACGCGCGCGCCGCCGTGTACATGCGCTGCGCGACGAGCTGGTCCTCGTAGAGCCGCCCCTCCGGGAAGCGCAGGCCCGCGCGGCGCCAGAAGTCGATGCGGCTGACCTTCGACCACGCCACGATGTTGCCGCACGCCTCGGGATGCCGGTCGATCGTGGTGCCGCGCCGCTCGGGCGCCGTCGCGGCGGCCACCCACGGCTGCACGTCCCCCGGGGCGTAGCCGCCCGAGGAGTCGGGGCGCAGCCGCACATACGCGCCCACCGCGAAGTCGCTGCCCGACGCGTCGAGCGCGCCGACGAGCCGTTCCAGCGCGCGCGGAGTGAGCACGTCGTCGGCGTCGAGGAATCCGACCAGCGGCGTCTCGACGAGATCGAGCCCGGTGTTGCGGGCGGCGCCCAGGCCGCGGCGACGCGCGTGGTGCACGACGCGCAAGCGCGCGTCGGCGGCGGCCGCCGCGTCGAAGACGGCGCCCGTGGCATCCGTCGATCCGTCGTCGACGAGGATCGCCGTCCAGTCCGGCCGCGTCTGGGCGCGCAGGGAGTCGAGCGCCTCGGCGGCGTACGCGGCGACGTCGAAGCCAGGGACGATCACGGTGATGACGGGGGCGGCCACGTGCCGATCCTACGGCGGGGAGGGAGACGGTCGTCGTGCCAGGCCCGAACGGCCGAGACGAAGCGCCGCGACCACACGTCACACGGCGACTCGGCGCGTTTCGTCTCGCTGTGCTCGCTCAACGACCGGGGGCGGCGACGGCGGACACGGATGCCGCGACCGCCGCCGCGACGTCGTCGAGCGGGCGCGCGAGATCGTGCGGGAACGTGAAGCGCACCGCGGTCTGCGCGAGCGCGGGCGGCACGCCCATCGCGAGCAGCACGTGGGAGGGGTCGTCGCTGCCCGCCGCGCACGCCGACCCGCTCGACGACACGACGCCGCGCCTCTCCAGCTCCAGCAGCACCGCCTCCCCGCTCGTCCCCGCGAACGTGAAGCTCGCCGTGCCGGGAAGCCGGTCCACGGGGTCGCCGGTGAGCCGCGACGACGGCACGGTCGCGAGCACCTGCGCGATGAACTCCCGCACCAGAGCGCCGACGCGGGCGGCCGACTCCTCGCGCTCCGCCTCCGCGAGCTCGAGCGCGGTCGCGAGCCCCACGGCCCCCGCGACGTCCTCGGTGCCGCTGCGGCGTCCGCGCTCCTGCCCGCCGCCGTGCAGCAGGGGCTCCAGCGGGATGCGCCCGCGTACCGCGAGCACCCCGGTGCCCTTGGGCGCGCCGAGCTTGTGCCCGGCCAGCGAGACCGCGTCGGCACCGAGCCCGGCAAGCGGCAGCCACCCGGCGGCCTGCACGGCGTCCAGATGCAGCGGGATGCCGCGCGCCCGCGCGACGGCGGCGATCGCCGCGGCATCCTGCACCGTGCCCACCTCGTTGTTGGCGTAGCCGATCGACACCAGCGCGGTGTCGTCGCGCAGCGCCGCCGCGACGGCATCCGCGTCGACCCGCCCCGCCCCGTCGACGGGTGTGTGCGCGACCTCGAAGCCGTGCACGCGACGCAGGTAGTCCGCCGATCCCAGCACCGACTCGTGCTCGACGGGGGTGGTCACGACGTGGGCGGCGCCGCGGCGCTGCTGCGCGGCGATCGCGATGCCCTTGACCGCGAGGTTGTTGGCCTCGGTGCCGCCGGAGGTGAACACGACGTCGCCCGCGCGCATGCCCAGCACGCGCGCGACGCGCGAGCGCGCGTCGGCGAGCGCCCGCGCGGCCGCCTCGCCCGCGGTGTGATGGCTCGACGGATTGCCGAACACCCGCGTGAGATACGGCAGCATCGCCTCCAGCACCTCGCGGCGCACCGGGGTCGTGGCGGCGTTGTCGAGGTAGAGCACGTCAGCCTCCGGCGCCGACCCGGAGGTCGAGGGCGAGGTCGAGCGCGCGCGCCGAATGCGTCAGCGCGCCGACCGAGACGACGTCGACGCCGGTCTCGGCGATCGCGCGCACGGTCTCGAGCGAGACGCCGCCGGAGGCCTCGACCACGGCCCGCCCCGCGACCCGGGCGACGCCGGCGCGCAGGTCGTCGAGCGAGAAGTTGTCGAGCATGACGATGTCGACCCCGCCCGCGAGCACGGGCTCGATCTGGTCGAGCCGATCGACCTCGACCTCGATGCGGACGGTGTGCGGCAGCGTCGACCGTGCGGCGCGGATCGCCTCCGTCACCGACAGGCCCCGCTCGGTGAGCACGGCGAGATGGTTGTCCTTGGCCATCACCGCGTCGGAGAGCGACGTGCGGTGGTTGTGACCGCCGCCGCTGCGCACGGCGTGCCGCTCGAACGCGCGCAGGCCCGGGGTCGTCTTGCGGGTGTCGGCGATGCGCGCTGGCGTGTGCGCGACCTCGGCGACGTAGCGGGCGGTGAGCGTCGCGATGCCCGACATCCGCTGCACGAAATTGAGGCCGACGCGCTCGGCGGTGAGCACCGCACGGGCAGGACCCGTGACCTCGGCCAGCACGTCGCCGCGCGCGAAGCGCGCGCCGTCGTCGACGCGCAGCGCGACCGAGACCTCCTGGTCGGTGAGCCGGAACGCCGCCGCGAACACCTCGCCGCCGCTGAACACGCCCGCCTCGCGGGCCACGAGCTGGGCGTGGGCGCTCGCGGTCGCCGGGATGAACACCCCGCTGGTCAGGTCGCCCCACGGCGCATCCTCCTCCAGCGCCGCGGCGACGGCCCGGTCGATCGCGGCGCGCGTCAGCATGCCGCGGCCCCCGCCGTGACGGGGTCTGCAGAACTCCGGAAGGATGCGGCGGCTCCGGGCCATTCAGGCGGCTGCGCGACGGGTTCCGCGCGGTCTTGCTGAGCTCTGCAGGCCGGGTCGTCGCGCCGGTAGTGCGCGCCGACCGACTCTCGGCGCGCGAGCGCGGCGGCCACGAGCGCGTCGGCGACGACCAGCAGGTTCTCGTCCTCGAACTCCGCCTCGGTGCGCGGGGTGCGCCCGGCGGCCCGCCAGGCGGCGAGGACGGCCGCCGCGCGCCGCA
>JASGDZ010000267.1:0-3841 GCA_047606835.1 Microbacterium sp.
ACTACGCCGAGGTCGCCTGGCGCGACTGGGGCCAGGTCATCGTGGCCGACGACCTGGACGAGGCGTACCGCGTCGCGGACTCCTTCGCCTCCGAGCACGTGCAGGTCTTCACCGCCGAGCCGCGCGAGGCGCTGACGAGGATGCACGACTACGGCGCGCTCTTCCTCGGCGAGAACACCTGCGTCTCCTACGGCGACAAGGTGATCGGCACCAACCACGTGCTGCCCACGCTCGGCGCCGCCCGGTACACCGGCGGCCTCTGGGTCGGCAAGTACCTGCGCACCGTCACCTACCAGGAGGTCGTCGACGCGGCATCCTCCGCGCTGCTCGGCGACGTCTGCGGCCGGGCCGCCCGCGTCGAGCTGTTCGAGGGTCACGCCCGCTCGGGCGACGTCCGCGTCTGGCGGCACGAGGGCCGCAGCTTCGACTGGATCGAGGCGGCGGTCGCGCCTCAGGCCGTCGCGTGACATCGCTCGCGGGCCGCACCGCGCTGATCACCGGCGGCGGCAGCGGTCTCGGCGCGGCCATCGCGACCGCGCTGCACGACGCCGGCGCCGAGGTCGTCGTGGTCGGCAGGGACGAGGCCAAGCTCGCCGCGGTGGTCGATCGGCTGGGCGACCGGGCGCGCGCGCTGACCTGCGACGTGGCCGACCCGGCATCCGTCGACGCGCTGCGCGACGCGCTGGACGGCACCGAGCTGGCGGGCGGCGGCGTCTCGATCCTGGTGAACAACGCCGGCGTCCCCGGCCCGGTCGCCGCCCTCACCGACATCGAGCCGGAGCAGTGGGACGAGGTGTTCGACGTCAACGTGCGAGGCACCTACCTGCTGTGCCGGGCGTTCCTGCCCGGCATGGTCGAGCGCGGCGATGGCGACGTGATCAACGTGGCATCCGTCTCGGGCAAGCGCCCGCTCGCGCACCGCACGCCCTACTGCGCGTCGAAGATGGCCGTGATCGGCCTGACCTCGACGCTCGCCTTCGAGGTCGGCCCGGCGGGGGTGCGGGTGAACACCCTCTCTCCCGGCCCGGTGGCCGGGCCGCGCATGGAACGCAACTTCCGGCTCGAGGCCGAGCGGTCCGGCTCCTCGATCGAGGACGCCGAGCAGGCCTTCGTGTCGCGCTCGGCGCTGGGCCGCATGGTCACAGAGGTCGAGGTCGGCGCGGCGGTCGTCGCGATGCTCGGGATGCCCGGGATGTGCGGCGCCGACGTGGACCTGTCCGCGGGGATGGTGGCCTGATGGCCTCCCTCCGCGAACGCGCCCGGCGCGGCGAGCGGCTGATCGGCGGCCTCCTGCGGATGCCCGCTGAGGAGCTGGTGGAGATGTCGGCCGTCGCCGGCATGGACTTCGTGCTCATCGACTGCGAGCACGGCCCCGCCGACATCCTCGCTCTGCGGCAGCACCTGGCCGTCGCGGCCCTGCACGACGTGCCGGTGATCGTGCGGGTCGGCGAGGACGACGCCGGGCAGATCCTGCGCGTGCTCGACCAGGGCGCCGAGGGCATCCTGGCGCCGCACATCGACTCCGCCGCCGACGCCGAGCGACTGGTGTCGGCCTCGCTGTACCCGCCGGCCGGCACCCGCGGATTCGCCACCTACAGCCGCGCCGGCCGGTTCGGACGCACACCGCCCGAGGAGCACCGCCGCCGGTTCCTGGAGAACACGCTGGTGCTGGGCATGATCGAGTCGCCGGCGGCCGTCGCCGCGGTGGAGGAGATCGTGCGAACGGCGCGGCTGGACGGCATCATGATCGGTCCGGCCGACCTGGCGGCGGCATCCGGCCCCGAGGACCCGCCCGTGGCGGAGTCGACCGCGGCGGTGAACGAGGTGCTGCGCCGTGCGGGCCTGCTGCGGATGGACATCGTCGGGAACGTCGAGGCCGCACGGCGATCCTTCGACGACGGCGCCCAGCTGGTGGTCTACAACCTGGCATCCTCGCTGATGGCGCACCTGGAGGGCCTCGTCGGAGGCCGGCCGTAGCACCGGCCGGGAGCTGTCACACCCGCGCCGCGGCATCCGCCGGTCAGATCCGATGCTGTGCCCGCCAGTCGTGCAGCAGCGTGCCCACCTCGGCGGGGCGCTCCATCGGCAGCAGGTGCCCGCCGTCGATCGAGACGAGGCGGGCGTCCGGCACGGCCGCGGCGATCTCGGCGTGGAACGCGGGCGGGCAGATCGCATCCTGCCGGCCGCACAGCACGAGCACGGGCACCTGCAGCCCGGCCAGGCCGGCGCGCAGATCGGTGCGGGTGGCCTGCATGCGCAGCTGCGCCCGCAGCCGGTCGTCGCCGGTGTCCACGCCCATCGCGTGCACGCGGTTCACCAGGTCAGGCCGCGCGCGGCCGTCCTCGGAGAGCAGGGCGGTCATGATGGCGTCCTGCAGATCGGCGGCGTCCTCTCCGGCGTCCAGCCGGCGCAGCCAATCCCGCCAGCCGTCGCGCTGGGCGTCGGTGGGAGCCTTCGCGTTGGTGGACATCACGCACAGGCCGGCGACCCGCTCCGGCGCGGTCTGGGCGAGGGCCATCGCGACGATGCCGCCCAGGGAGAGCCCGGCGAGGACGAACACGGGCGGCAGGTCGGCGAGGAGCCGCTCGACCTGCCGCCCGATGTCGTCGGCGTCCAGCCACGGGGTCACGGCGTCGCCGAGCCCCGTGCCCGTCCACAGGTCCGCCGTGCAGTTCATGCCGGGCAGCAGCACCAGCGGTGCCATCGCTACCCCTTCACGGCTCCGTCGCTGAGTCCGGCGACGAGGTACTTCTGCGCGACGAAGGCGATCGCGATCACGGGGATGGTGAGCAGCATCGACGCGGCGCCGGCCTGCTGCAGCATGGGCAGGGTCTGCCCGAGCTGGGTGGAGATGAACACCGGCACGGTCTTGGAGGAGGTGTCCGTCAGCACGAGGGCGGTCAGGTACTCCTGGAAGGCGAACAGGAACACGAAGATCCCGGCGGTGAGGATCCCGGGCCCGAGCAGGGGGATCATCACCCGGCGCAGCATCCCGATCCGGGTGCAGCCGTCGATCATCGCGGCCTCGTCGAGCTCCTTGGGGATGTCGGCGAAGAAGTTGCGCAGCAGCCAGATCGTGAAGGGCTGGTTGATCGCGACCAGGGCGATGGCCAGGGCGAAGGTGGTGTCATAGATCCCCAGTGCGCGGCTGATGTCGTACATCGGCAGCACCACGGCGAAGCGGGGCAGCGCCCGGAAGATCAGGGCGAGCACCAGCAGCGCGGCCGACACATAGCTCGGGAACCGGGACAGCGCGTAGGCCGCCGGGATGCCGATGAGCAGCGCGATGACGGTGGAGATCACCGCCACGACCAGGGTGTTGACCAGGTAGTCGGCGAAATAGGTCGTCTGCCACAGGTCGACGAAGGCCTTCAGCGTCGGCTCGTAGCCGCCGAAGACCGGCGGGTTGGCGAAGGCGACGCTGGTCGGCTTGGTCACCGACAGCGTCATCCAGATGAACGGGCTGAGCATCACGAGGCAGAGCAGCCCCAGCAGGATGCCGGTGACCCACGGCGGCCGGCGGCGTCGGTGTCGCAGCGTGTCCGGCTCCCCGGTGGTGATCGCGCGGGTGCTGATGTCGGAGGTGTCGAGAGTCATCGTTCTGCCCTCGCTTCCTTGAAGATGCCTCGGATGGAGGGGGTGAGCATGATCAGGATGAGGATGATCGTCAGCACGTTGATGGCGCTGCCGAGTCCGAGCTGCTGCGCTCCGTCCGCGAAGGCGACCGAGTGCACGTAGTGCATGATCGACTCGTTGCCGATGGCCTCGGCCTGCGGCGACAGCGGGATCAGGTTGTCGAAGAGCCGCAGCACGTCCATGATCGAGATCAGCGTGACGAAGC
>JASGDZ010000268.1:0-4744 GCA_047606835.1 Microbacterium sp.
CACCGGTCGGCCGCGGCCTCGGCACGGAATGCACGGAACGGGGGAGAACCGCCGCAGCCGTCGGGCTGTGCAGGAGGACAGTGCGCGTCGTTCAGGGTGTTGCGGGGTCGTGCCATGAGCGCGCTCGCCGCACCCCCTGCTGAGGTGCTCGCTCCGACCGCCGGCGCCGAGGTCTCCGAGCGGCCCGCGAGGGCCGCGAACGGGTTCGTCCGCGCGCTCGTCATCGTGGTGCTGCTCGCGATCGCCGCCGTCGCCGCCCGCGCGCGCGTCGTCGAGGGCGCGGTGGGGATGGTCGAGATGGCGCTGACGACCCTCAGCGAGCACGATGTCGTCGACCTCGACGACGAGCGCAAGGCGGCGATGGTGAGCAACCTCATGGTGGTGCTGTGCAGCGACCAGCCGGCATCCCCGATCGTCAACGCCGGGACGCTCTATACCTCGTGACCGAGCGCAAGCAGGTTCCGCTGCGGCTCGACCCGGCCGTCCACGACGCGCTCGCGCGGTGGGCGGCCGACGAGCTGCGCAGCGTGAACGCGCAGATCGAGCTGTTGTTGCGCGATGCGCTGCGCCGGACCGGGCGGCTTCCCCGCGACGTGGGGCCGGTGCGCCCGCGAGGCCGTCCGCGCCACGACGCCGGCACCGAGCGGGCGGGTGAGGCGGGCGGGTAGGCCCGCAACGACGCGGGCTCTGGCTCTGCACAGGCCCGCCCCTCGGCGAGTTGTCCACCGATCGCCGGATCTCGTCCGTGGACGGGGCCCCGGCCGGCCTACCGTCGTGCCATGCGTTCCTCCTCGCCCGTCCGGCATCTCCTCCACCTGCGCGCCGTCGTCGCGGGGATCTCCCCGCCGATCGCGCGAGAGCTGCACGTCGACCGCGACGCGTCCGTGGAAGACCTGCGCCGGGCGCTGCAGGCGGCGTTCGGGCTGACCGGGTGCGAGCGCTACGAGTTCACGGACTCGCGCGACCCCGCCCTCCCGGCCGGCGCGGACCTCGCCGAGCTCACCGAGGCCGACCTGTACGAGCATCAGCGGCGCGTGTCCAAACAGTGGCCCCCGCGCCAGCCCGACCAGCGCTGGGGCGATCGGTGGACGATGATCGACCACCGCGATCCGTCCGTCCACCTCGACGCCGTCGCGTGTGTGAGCGAGCTGTTCCGCAGCAGACCGGCTCCGATCCCCTGGTACGAGCACCGGAGTGAGGCGCCGCGCTCCCGGGTGGTGTGCTACTTCCAGTGCGATCACGTCGAGCCGCACACGACGTGGCAGGCCGGGCATCCGTGGTGGCTGACCCTGGAGGTCGTCGGCGACGACATCGCGTTCGCGAGCGAGCCGGCGGCGACGCTCGTCGGCGGATCGGGGGCGAGGCCCCACGACGAACGCCTGGGCGCACACCGTCACGCGGTGCTGCTGGCGCAGTGGCGCGATGCGGATGCGCCGGAGCACGCGACGGCTCGTGCGCAGGCCGCGGCGGCCGTCGGCCCGTGGGCGACGTTCGATCCCGACGCGTTCAGCCTCGACGCCGAGCGCGTCGAGTTCGAACGTGCGATGACGGGCGATGCGGGCGGCATCCCCTCGCCGCGTGCCGCCGAGCTGCTCGGGAGCGTGCGCAGGACGGCGCGCCCGGGGCTTCGCAGGCACCTGGAGGCCGTGGGGGTCGGCATCCCCTCCGTCGTCACCGCGGAGGAGGCGGCGCAGGCGGTGGAGCCGTTTCGCAGGCTGATCCTCGACGCCGTCACCGGGGCCGGCCGCCCCTTCGAGGAGGTGGACGCCGAGGTCGCGCGGTTCGATGAGCGCACGGACCGGCCGGATGCCGCGGCCGCGCTGCTGGAGGATGCCCGGCGCCTGCGCCTGATCTACCGGCGCGCGGGGTCGTGGCGGGTGAGGCGCGACGCCCTCGGCGCGGCGGCGGCCGGCGCCGTCGCGCTGTGGCGGCTGCTGGCGCGGGCGGTCGGAGAAGGCGGCTCGTGCGAGCGGCTGCACGTGCTGCTCGCGATCGCCGACGGAACGATCGCCGATCAGGAGCAGGCTCTGGATCGCATCCGCCAGGCGCTGGCGGGGGACGAGGGCTGCTGGCACGACCCGTGGCCGTATCGGCCGCGCGGGCGCGGGCTGAACGCGGAGCTCGGCGACATCCGCCGACTGCTCGCCCATCTCGTGCCCGGTGCGGACGCCGCGACCGTCGACCTCGCAACGCCCGTGGTGCGCGAGTTCGCCCGCGCATGCGTGGGGTGATGCGCATGATGCCCTGTGGCGACTTCCGGCGGTTCGACCGGCTGCGCACGGTGGCTCCGGGGTGAGCGTCGACCTCCACGAGGTCAACGAGGTCAACGAGGCGTTCGCCTCCGGTTCCCCTGCCGTTCGCACGGGCGCACTACGGTCGCGCCATGAGCCCCGTCGTCGCGCCCCGCGTTCGTCCCCTCTCGATCGTCGCGGCGTTCGTCGTCGCCGCATTCCTGGCGCTGGTGCCCGCTCAGCGCGCCGCCGCGCACCCCGCGGGATCGACCGGCGTCTTCGTGACGGTGCGCTCGGACGCGGTGGTCGTCGAGCTGCAGATCCAGAAGGCCGGGCTCGTCGCGGCCACCGGCTATGACCTTGCGACCGACCAGGCCGAGCTCGACGCCGTGTCGGACAATCTCCTGACCCTCCTCCTGGATCGCGTGCGCGTGCGAGACGACGTGTCGGCGCTGACGCCGACGGTCACGGACGAGCCACGGTTCGAGACCGTCAACGACGAGGACGCCATCGTCACCACGGTGCGCTTCGCGGACGGGGGCAGGGAGATCTCCGGCCGCGTCGTGCTCGACGACGACTTCATCGTCGACGTCGTGCCGGCGCACCGCGTGTACGTCACCCTGGTGAGCGACTGGAACGACGGTCACGTCGTCGAGGGCGACCCCGAGGTCGTCGGCGTGCTCGGCGGGGGCGTCACCGAGGTGGTGCTCGACCGACAGGGACACAGCCCGTGGCGCGGCTTCCTCGCCGTCGTGCGGCTCGGCGCGCAGCACATCGCCGAGGGCACCGATCACCTCCTGTTCCTGGCGACGCTGCTGGTGGTCGCCCCCTCGGTCGCCGTGCGCGGTCGCCGAAGGCTCGGCTGGGCCCAGCCGATCGCACCGAAGACGACCGTCGCGCGGGCGACGCTCATCATCACGTCGTTCACCGCAGGCCATCTCGTCACCCTCGCCCTGGTGTCCCTCGGCGTCGTCTCGTTTCCCAGCAAGCCGGTCGAGATCCTCGTCGCGGTCTCGATCGTCGTCGCCGCCGTGCACGCGATCACCCCGCTGCTGCCGCGCGGAGAGCTGCTGATCGCGGGGCTGTTCGGCCTCGTGCACGGCACCGCGTTCGCCACCACGATCCTGGAGCTCAACCTCGGCTTCGGGGAGACGATCGCTGCGATCCTCGGGTTCAACCTCGGCGTCGAGCTGGCGCAGCTGATCGCCGCGGTGCTCGTGCTGCCGCTGCTGATCTGGCTCTCCCGCACGCGCGCGTACGCGGGCTTCCGGCTCGCGGTGGCGAGCGTCGCCGTCGTCGCGGCGGCGGCCTGGATCGTCGGCATCCTCACCGATCAGGACTCGGTCCTGCAGCCGGTGTTCGATCAGATCGCGCGCCTGCCTGTGGTGTCGTATCTCGTACTGGTCGGCGTCGTCGCGGCCCTGTGCGCGGTCGCCCGCGCGCCGCGCGCCGAGCGGCCGCGCACAGGGACCTGAGTCATTCGCGGCGTGCGAGGGACCGCTCCTGCTCGAGCGCCTTCGCGACGGCCTCGTCGACACGGGCCTGCTCGCGCTGCGCCCGCGCGAGCAGGCCCGTGCGCCGGCGACGCAGCCACACCCACGCGGCCGCAACGATCAGCACGATCAGCGCGAGAAGCGTCCACGGCACGGCGGCGGCGACGGCGGAGCCGGTGACGTCGGCGATCGGGGAGGTCGAGCCCGACGCGTCGACCACGAGCGGCGTCGCGCTCACGGTCGCGAACAGCACGAGCAGCGGCGCGACGCCGGGCACGGTCGCCGTCTGCGTCCACGACTCCCCGGGCAGCAGCTCGGGCAGGGGCGCCGACTCGGCGGCATCCCGTCCGAACAGCCCGAACGGCCCCGACACCCGCACGGCCGCAGACGCCGAGATGACGGAGTTCCCCGTGTTGCGCAGCGTGTAGGTCACGGTGGCGTCCGCCCACGAGAACGGGTTCAGGCCGCCGCCCCATGACAGCGACGTGTCCTCCACCGTGACGGCCGGAGCGAGCTCCCCGCCCACGCGCAGGTCCACCCGGATGCCGAGGCGCCGGTCCACGTTCACGCCGCTGTCGGCGTCGGGCACCAAGAGCGAGGTGACGATGCCGCCCGCGTAGTCGCCGGGAGTCGCGGTGGCCGGCACCGAGAGCGTGAACGGCACCGTCACCTCCTCGCCGGCTGCCACCTCGACGCTGTCGTCCTGCGGCGCGATCCACGCTCCGACGGCCGTCGACGGCTCCCCCGCGACGACGAGCGAGAGCTGTCCGTCTTCGGAGGTGAACCCGTCGGCGGCGTAGACGTCGAGCGCGATGTCCTGGGTGCCGTGGTTGGCGACGACGAGGGCGTCGGAGACGGAGCCGCCCGGATCGACCGTGTAGCCGAAGCTGGTGCGGTCCGCGCCGAGCTCGTTCGACGCGGTGCGCACGGTCCACGTGACCTCGTCGGCGGCCGCGGCGGGAAGCGCGGCCGCGGCGGGAAGCGCAGGCAGCAGCGCGGCGGCCAGGGCGGCGGTCGGCG
>JASGDZ010000269.1:0-3104 GCA_047606835.1 Microbacterium sp.
CGCGGCGCGCCCGGGAGGGACGCGCCGTCGGCACGACCCGGGCGGGGAGTCCCCACGCCCCGCCCGGGTCATCTCCCGTCGGACGAAGGAGGGTCGACATGGTCAGCATCGGAGCCCACGACCGCGTGGACGTGACGGATGCCGCCGGCGACCTGCTGCGTCGGCTCACCGCGCAGCACGGGCCGCTCATGTTCCATCAGTCCGGCGGCTGCTGCGACGGCAGCGCGCCGATGTGCTACCCCGTCGGGATGTTCCTCACCGGCCCGAGCGACGTGAAGCTCGGCGCTGTGGACGTGCAGGGACTCGACCCGATCGAGGTCTTCATCTCCGCGGCGCAGTTCGAGTACTGGAAGTACACGCACCTCACGATCGACGTCGTTCCCGGACGCGGCGCCGGGTTCAGCGTCGAGGGCCCGACGGGCAATCGCTTCATCATCCGCAGCCGCATGCTCGACGACGCCGAGCTGGAGTACTTCGGGCTCGGCCCGCGCTGACGCTGACCGGGCGCGGCCGATGCCGGGCGGCCGCGGCGGCCGCGGCACGCCGAGGTCAGCGAAACAGCCCCGACAGGATGCCGGTCTGCGTCAGCAGCCAGAACAGCAGGACCGCACCCGACACGACATACGCCACCCATGGCACCCTGCGCCGCAGGCGTTGACCCACCGGCGCGACGCCCGGCGGCGGGGAGAGCAGCGCCTGCGGCGCGGCGAAGGGCAAGGCGGGTGCCGCATCCTCTCCCGAGGCCGGGGCGATCGCCTCGGTGGCGGTGCGCAGTCTCTCGTCGCGCCACCGGGCCCACTGCGCGAGCTTGTCGAGGAGCGCCCCGACGACCGAGAACAGCCACGCCCAGGTCGCCGGGTCGAGCGTCGAGAAGCTGCGCCTCCCGTAGAGGAACAGCCAGTCGTCGACGATCTCGACGTCGAGAGCGGCCGCGTTGTCGATGAAGCGCGCCATGATGTCGGGCGTGAACAGGTACAGCGCGTCGCGCTCGTAGCCCCGCGGACAGTACAGGGCGAAGTGCTGATCGAAGTCGCCCTCCAGGCTCAGGCGCTGGTCCTTGTCGAACGAGGCGGGCAGGTTCGAGGCGCCGAACAGGCCGTTGTTGCTCAAGGCGTCGAGCACGATGTGCGGCAGCGGCACGTCGAGCTTGACGGCGACGTAGCCCCAGCGGTGCGTGGTGGTCTCCTTCCCCGACCCCGTCTCGTACGAGTAGTTCGCGAACTCCACGAAACGCGGGTGCTCGCCGCGCACGAGGTCGGCTGAGGTGCGGCTGTTGCCGACAGAGAAGATCATGCCGGGCAGCGGCGGCTTGTCGAGGGAAGGGAGGTACGACATCCCGTTCGCCCGTGCGAAGCGGTCAAGGCGGTAGCGGCGCACATGCATCGTGCCGATGTTCCGAGCGGTGAACACGATGCCGACGACGACCGCGGCGCAGATGAGGAGAGCGAACAGCATCATCGGCAGCAGGGCCCACGACAGCGGCCGGCCGAGCTCGGACACGAAGGTCGAGATGAATCCGCCGGCGAACGTGAGGAACGTGCTCGCGAAGAAGACCCCGAACAGGGCCAGCAGCACGATGCCGATGACGTTCCCGCCGCTGGCCGGCATCCGGCCGGCGGCGCGTAGCTGACGGGTGAAGGCGCGGGCGGCGCCGGGGTCGACCGGCTCCAGTAGCGGCCGGGGGTCGAACGGGACGGCAGGAGGAGTGCTCATCGGTTGATCACGTCCCCCGCCCACGACAGGTCGGCGCCCTCGGGCACCGGCATCGCCTCGATCCGCGGGTCGGCGCACAGCGCCGCGACGAGCTCGAGGCTGCCGCCCACGATCGTCGAGTCGTCGTCGACCTCGGTCACGAGCACCCACGCCCGGTCGTCGGGCCAGACGAGGCTCGGCGATTGCGCCCACGGCGGGAAGCCGTGCTCTTCGCCCGGCACATCGCGCCACGGCACGTGCCGCACCCAGTCCGGCCGCGCGAGCTCGCGCACGCCGCCGCGGAACAGCACGTGATCGCGGCCGGGCAGCTCGAGCCTCGGGCCGCGGGAGATCTCGTCGGAGAGGATGCCGGGCTGCCAGGTGGGTTTGCGGAAGACGTTGTTGAACCGGTCGGGCACCGACCGGCCGAGCATCTCGTTGTGCCGATCGAGCACCGCGGCATCTTCTTCTCCCCCGGCGGGCCACGAGAACCACGTGCGTGACGGCGCCTCGCCGAGGAAGCCGAGCAGCCCGCCCCATCCCTCCCACACGGCGACGTGCGCGTCGTCGGGGGTGGCGGTGTGCGCGACGAGGTGCTCGGCGACCGCGGCGAGCACCTCGGGGTCGAGCTCGCCCTCTGCGGGCGCGCGGTACTGGCGACCATCGCCGGCGACCGCCTGCTGCCAGGCGTTCGGATCGTCGCTCTCCTCGCGCACGATGCGGTTCCACTGCGCCCGCGGGTGCAGCGTCGTGCCGAAGACACGGGCCGTGTCGGCCCACGTCGTGGGCTCGGTCGACATGCGCTCGACCAGCTCCTGCTGGGTCGAGGCGGGCAGCCGCACCCACTCGTCCGCGGGCGGCACGGCGCCGCCGGCGAGGGTCGTCACCGACGGGCGGTGGAAGACGCGTGCGTACGCCGCGAAGCCGCGCGGCACGAAGCCGTGCATCGAGCGGCCCCACGAGGCTGCGTCGTCGAGCCGCTCGCGGATCCAGTCTCCCGCGGCGACGTCCGCCGTCCACTCCATCGCTCCACGCTAGCCGCATCGGCGGGATCGAGGCTGACAAGGAGGAAGAAATGGCGACCAGGCACACGACCGGACGGGTTCCATCGCCGATTCGGGCGAGCCCGCGGCATCCGGTATCATGGGAGGGTTGTCCGCCCTCCCGCGCATCCGCCGGGCGTCAGGACGACGTGCACACACCCTCCTGCTTCCGGGAAACGCCCGGGAGCCGTTCTAGTCCGAAGGAGGTGGGTTAGTGACGCACACGCACCAGTACGAGCTCATGGTCATCCTCGACCCCGAACTCGACGAGCGCACCGTCGCCCCGAACCTTGACAGATTCCTCAAGGTCATCACCAACGATGGGGGCACGATCGACAACGTCGACATCTGGGGCCGTCGCCGCCTGGC
>JASGDZ010000270.1:0-2836 GCA_047606835.1 Microbacterium sp.
GAGGGCAGCACCGGCACGAGCGCGCGCTCGGCGAGGAAGCCGTGCCCGATCTCGCGACGCTTCGGGCTGCCCACACGGCCGGTCTCGCCGGTCGAGTAGGGCGGGAAGTTGTAGTGGTGCAGGTAGCGCTTGCTCGTCACGGGCGACAGCGAGTCGATCTGCTGCTCCATCTTGAGCATGTTCAGCGTCGTGACGCCCAGGATCTGGGTCTCGCCGCGCTGGAAGATCGCCGAGCCGTGCACGCGCGGGATCACGTCGACCTCGGCGTCCAGGGGGCGGATGTCGGCGAGCCCGCGACCGTCGATGCGCGTGCCCTCGGTGAGGATGCGGCCGCGCACGATCTTCTTCGTGACCGACTTGTACGCGGCGGAGAACTCCAGCGGCGCCGGCGGCGGGAGCTCGCCCGCCTCGGTGGCCGCGATGAGCTCCGCCTTGACGCGCTCCTTCAGCTCGTCGTCGGCGTTCTGACGCTCGACCTTGTCGGCGATCTGGTAGATCGGCACGAGCGCGTCGTAGGCGCGCCCGGCGACGAAGTCGTAGGTCTGCTGGCTGTAGGGCAGGAACACCGGGTAGGACTGGATCTCCTTCGCCGCTGCGGCGGCGACGACGTTCTGCGCGGCGACGAGCTGCGTGATGAAGGGCTTGGCGGCCTCGAGACCTGCGGCGACGACATCCTCGCTGGGCTTGGTGGCTCCCGCTTTGATGAGGTTCCAGCTGCCCTCGGTCGCCTCGGCCTCGACCATCATGATCGCGACATCGCCGTCTTCCAGCACACGGCCGGCGACGGTGAGGTCGAAGACGGCCTCCTCGAGCTGCTTCGCGTTGGGGAACACGATCCACTGATCGGCGTGCTCGCCGTGCCCGGGGATGAGTGCGAGGCGCACGCCCGCGATCGGTCCGGAGAACGGCAGACCGGAGATCTGCGTCGACAGCGACGCCGCGTTGATCGCGAGCGCGTCGTAGAACTCGCCCGGCGCGATGCTCAGCACCGTGACGACGATCTGCACCTCGTTGCGCAGGCCCTCGACGAACGACGGGCGCAGCGGGCGGTCGATGAGGCGGCACACGAGGATGGCCTCGGTCGAGGGGCGACCCTCGCGGCGGAAGAACGAGCCGGGGATCTTGCCCGCGGCGTACGAGCGCTCCTCGACATCCACCGTCAGCGGGAAGAAGTCGAATCCCTCGCGGGGGTGCTTGCCTGCGCTCGTGGCCGACAGGAGCATCGTCTCCTCGTCGAGGTAGGCGGCCACGGCGCCCTGCGCCTGCTGCGCCAGCCGGCCGGTCTCGAACCGGACCGTGCGGGTGCCGAAGCGCCCGTTGTCGAGGACCGCTTCGGCGAATGTGATTTCAGGACCTTCCAAGAGGTCTTTCTCCTTTGTTTAGACTCGCCCGCGCGATTCGCGGGCGAGTGCATACGAAGGAGCAGGAACAGGCAGATGTCGGCGCGCGGGATGCACCCGCGGATGTCGCCTGCGCTGGCCACCAGGAGAAGACCACCGCCCCGGCATCCGGGTCGGGAGTCCACTTCAGGGGACCAGCTAGCTGCCGGCCTGCTCCGTGAAGCTCGTGTTCAGTTGAGCGGATGCCACAAGGGCAACCCTCCCCAGCCTACCAGCGCGCGCCCGGTCACCCGGTTTCTGCGCGCCGGCGACCCGCACGGATCGCCACAGTCGTGCAGGCCGGTCGTCGAAGACTCTAGGGTGGGGAGCATGAGCAGCGACGACGCGCCCGGCACGGCAGCCGACGAGATGAAGCGGAAGTTCCGCGAGGCGCTGGAGCGGAAGAACGCGCAGAGCCGCGCGGGCGAGGCGCACCTCGACGGCGAGTCCGCCGTCCACGCCACCCACGGGGCGGTCACCAAGCGCGAGTTCCGCCGCAAGAGCGGCTGAGTCCGCGCCGACGCGGCAGCCGGGCCGCCCAGCCGTGACGGCGCGGAAACATCGACGGGCTAGGGTGCGGACCATGTCTCTCCTGGTGCGCAACGCCCGACTCATCACGATCCCCGCGGGAACCGACGACCCCGGCTACCTCGAACACGGCTGGATGCTGGTGGAGCACGGCCGCATCGCGGCCCTCGGCGAGGGCGCTCCCCCGGCCGGCACCGCCGCGGCCCGCACGCTCGACGCCGACGGCGCGTTCGTGGCCCCCGGCTTCGTGTCGAGCCACTCGCACCTGTTCACGAGCGGACTGCGGGGCCTGGGCGTCGCCGAGACGCTGTACGGCTGGTGCGACGCGATGCTCGGCACCACCGCGCACATGAGCCCCGAGCAGATGTACTGGTCCACCCTGCACGGCTGCCTCGACTTCGTCTCCCACGGCATCACCACCGCCTACAACTTCACCGACCCGCTGCAGGCGTGGGAGCCGATGGTCGACGGAAAACGCACCGGCACCGCCGGGCTCAGGGGTCTGGAGTACCACACGCGCCAGGCGGACGGGTGCCTGGACTCCGGCATCCGCTTCGTCGACTCGATCGGGATGGACGTCACCGCCGGCAGCGACGACGAGATCTTCGACCGCTTCGCCGCCTCGGTGGCCCACACCCGCGGGATGGACCCGGACCGCGCGCTCGGCTGCTCGATCATGGGGCAGGTGCAGTGGTCGCCGCGGCCGGAGGCGGCCGAGCTCGAGGTGGAGGCGATGCGCCGTCACGGCGTGACCAACCAGGCGCACTTCCTCGAGTCGCCCGAGGCGATCGAGCACCAGCAGTCGAAGTTCGCGCTCTACCGCGACGCGGGGGCCCTCGGCCTCGGCCTCGTCTTCGGGCACTTCATCCAGACCACGCCTGAGATCATCGAGCAGGCGGTCGCCGGAGGGGCTGCCATGTCGTGGCAGC
>JASGDZ010000271.1:0-4299 GCA_047606835.1 Microbacterium sp.
GATGGACTCGGCGCGGGATGGATGGACTCGACGGGATGCCGCGGCGCGGGATGGATGGACTCGACGGGATGCCGCGGCGCGGGATGGATGGACTCGGCGGGATGCCGCGGCGCGGGATGGATGGACTCGGCGGGATGCCGCGGCGCGGGAACCTCGGGAGGCCGCGGCGCGCGAACCTGGGGATGCCGCGCCGCGCGAACCTAGGATGGACCCATGCGCAGGCGGCGAGAGCGATCGGCATCCGACCGGCCGGCACGGCCCGCTCGCCACGGCCGCCACGGCCGCGTCGGCCGCAGTCCCGTCGTACGGCCGCCGCTGCCGCCGCTGGACAGCCGCATGGACCGCTTCGACCTCGCGGTGGGGTCGGTGTCGGAGTACCTGCGCTCCGCGTGGCCCGAACTGCGCGAGGTGAGCTTCCAGCTCGCCGACCTGCCGACCGACTCCGATCCCGAGCGCGGCATCCCGCGCTGGCGGGTCTTCGCCGACGAACGGCGCATCGTGCTGTACCGGCTGCCGCTGGAACGGCTCGGACGCCTCCACCGCGACGACGAGTTCCACCGGCGGATGATGGTGGAGGGCGCCGTCTTCCGCGCCGCCGCCGAGTACCTCGGCCGCGACCCGTGGGATCTGGGCCCTGAGCGCTTCCGCTACTTCTGACCCGAGCGAGGCAGCCTCACGGGTACACCCGCACGGCGGCGGTCGCGGCATCCGAGGGCCACACCGCGAACCCTGCGAGCGCTCCCGATCCCGCCATGGTGACCTGCGCGTGCACGCCGGCGACCCCGCCGGGGTCGAGCTCCCACACGCCGCCGGAGGTGAGGGAGATCGCCGCCGACCCTCCCGCCGGCACGACGATGCGACGCTCGCTGCCGCTGCCGGTGACCGCGCGCATCGACATCGTGACGTCGGTCTGGCCGGAGTTGGCCAGCTGGAGCGTGGGATCGGGGCCAGCGGGCACCGCGACGAGGGTCTTGCCCTCCAGCACCGGAGCGGAGGTCAGCCATGCGAAGTCCGACCCGGCGCCGAACCCGGTGGCCTGCCACACCGCCGCGACGACGGGCTCCGACGAGGTCACCGTGACGACGTACGCGCCGACCGCGAGACCGGCGAGATCGAGCTCGGTGGGCACTCCCCGGCTGAGAGGTATCGTGATCGGATCGAGCTCGGGCTCGGTCGCACCGACCTTCGTGACGCTCACCGACGCTTCGCCCTCGCCGACCGGGGCGAGCACGCGCAGGATCGTCGCGCTGTCGGATGCCCCCTCCTCGCCGGGCGCGGAGGTCACCACGACGCCGGGGATCACCTGCACCTCCGCCGGCGCGGCGATCGCGCTCTGCTGGTCGACGCCGCCGGGGACGAGCGTGCGGATGAGGCTCGACTGCAGGCTCGCGCGCACCGGCGCGCCCGTCGCCGTCACGCGCAGCACCGGGTTCTCCTCGCCGAGGGCGAGGCCCGCCAGCGGGATGACAAGCTGGGTCCGCGCGGGGATCGACAGGTCGCTGCCGCCCGGCGGCACCGACGCACCGTCGCCGCCGAACACGGTGATCTCCACCGACGCGGTGACCTCGCCCGGGTTGGCGATCAGCACGAGGTCGGTCTCGCCGGTCGTCGTCGCCCCGCCCACGAGCCACGACTCGAACAGCGGCGAGCGGCAGGCATCCACGGCGAAGCCGGCGAGATCCTCGTCCGCGATGCGGACGGATGCCGCGGCAGACAGCGGTGTCGCCGTCCCCGCGTCGGGTGCCGCCGAGAACGCGGACACCCCCGCGGAGCCCTCCACCTCCGGCGACTGCAGTTCGAGCGCCTGCACGTCGCCGTCGGCTCCGACGACCGGATCCGACGCGGAGGCGACGCTGATCCCCTCGGCGTTCGCCGCATCGCGGCCGACGGCCAGCAGAGCCCCGTCGCACGCCACGACCGTGTCGGAGGGCGTCGGCGCGGCCACGATCGACAGCGGCGCGTGGGTGACGCTCGGCCATGGAGCACCGACGAGGGCCACCACCGCGACCACGGCGCCCACGGCCACGACCGCCCCCGCCGTGCGACGCGCACGGCTCAGCGCCGAGCGCATCCGACTCTCTCCCGTCACGACCCGTCTCCCGCCATCGCGCCGACCGTCCGCGGCGAGGTGCGCGCCGCGCGCCGCGACCCCGAGGTCGGCACGGCCAGCAGCACCGCGATCACGAAGACGGCGATCTGGGACGCGGCGATCCAGCCGGCCGTCGATCGCTGCCCCGCGCTCAGGCCCGCTCGGGCCTCGGGCGTGGCGACAGCGCGCCACAGCAGCCCGCTCGACGTCTCCCCGACGGCGACCAGCTGCTCCCGCTGGTCGATCGCCGTGACCGCCTTGATCCGCGTCGCTCGGGCGCGCTCCGACTCCGGCTCGGCCGCCGGCGCGAGCAGCACGAACGACACGCCGTCGCCGATCAGCTCCTCCACGACCCCCGGCGCGCTGGAGGCGACGAGATCCGCGGTGAGCTCGGCCAGCTCCTCGTCGGCCGCGCTCGGCGCTCGGCGCGTGGCGAGCAGCGCGGACTGACCGTCGAGCGTCTCGCTCGGTCCCCACACGACGCGCGACGAGACGCCGCCGCCCGGCTGCGGCGTGATCACGAGGGTCCCGACGTCGGGATCGGTGCGTCCCTCCGCGGCGACATAGGCGGGCAGCGTGCTGCGCGGGCCGTCGGTCAGCAGGGACTCGCCGCGATGCACCGCGCTGAGCGCGGGCGCGGAGAGCACGCCGAGCGCGACGAGCGCGACGCCGACGGCCACCGGCCGCACGATCCGTTCGCCGAGCCCCGGCAGACTGGATGCCCTGGGCGCGAGGAGCCCGGCGTCGAGGGTCGTCACCGCCGCGCCGACGACCCCCAGCCACGCGAGGCTGAGGCCGGTGCCCGGCCATAGCGCGACGGCCTCGGCCTGTGCGCCGGAGACCGCGATCCCGACCGCCGCGAACGCCGTCCCCACGCCGAGGAGCGCGATCGCGACGAGCACCCAGCCCGCCGCCCAGCGCCTCGACAGCGGCGCGAGCACGGCGAGCACGGCGAAGGGTGCGAGCAGCAGCGGCACCCACCAGGTCGGCGCGTCCGGGTCGAGCAGACTCGTCCAGCCGCCGAGGTCGTCGGTGGGGAAGCCGAGGGCGAGCATCGCGCGTCCCGCGGCGTCGGCGGCCACCTGCGGACCCGACCAGACCGGTCCGGGGTCCGCGAGCAGCCCCAGCGGGTTCGCCGCCCTCAGCTGCCGCCACACGAGCGGGAGGGCCAGCGCCGCCGCCGGCACCACGATCCAGACCAGCCGCATCACGCCGTGCCCGGCTCGCGAGACCGCCGCCAGGACGATCGCGAGCACCCACAGCACGAGGAGCGCGGGAGTGAGCGACGGCGCCGCGGCCGCGACCCCCGCGAACAGCAGCGATGCCGCGCCGGCGGTCGTCCACGATCGGTGTGCGACCGCTCCCGCCCAGAAGAGCCAGGGCAGCAGCAGATGCGCCAGCACGGCCGCGGGCCTGCCCTGTTGGAGCGCGGCGAGGAACGTCGGCGACAGCGCCCACCCGACGCCGCCCGCGATGCGCAGCACGGACCGTCCGGTGAGCCGGGTCGTGGCGAACCATCCGCCCAGCACCGCGAGCGGCAGGGCGAGCACCCACAGCGCGACGAGAGCCGAGGAGGGACGTGCCGGCCACAGCGAGCCCACCACCGCGAGGAGGGCGGCGAACGGATCGGCAGGTCCCACGGTCGCGATGCCGCTCGCACGCTGGCCCCAGCCGGCCTCCCGCCACAGCTGGGCCACCGAGTCGGGGAGAGGGAAGAGCCCGCCGCCGCCGAGCACCGGCCACGCGAGCAGCGGCGTGAAGACGGCGACCGAGGCCACGAGGGCGCCGAGCACCGCCCACGCGCCCCCGCCGGCGAAGAAGTGGAGCTCCGTGGGGACGTGGCCCGCGGCATCCGCGTCGGTCGTGTCGAAGCGCCGGCGCAGGCCCACCCGGTCGATCCGCAGCTCGCGGATGCGCGCCCACGACGCCCTCCGCCACCTGCCGATGCGCCGCCGCGAACGCGCGATCGCGCCGAAGCGGAGCACGGCGACCGTCGCGGCCGCCCATTCCGGTCCGATCAGTCCCGGCGTCTTCTCTGCGAAGTGGAAGATCGACCGCAGCACGGCGAGCGGGAGGATCGCCAACCACACGAAAGGCAGGGCGAGCGGATGCGCGTAGGCGAGGCGCCGGTGCAGCTGCGCGGTGCGCGTCGCGTACGCGACGCGCCGCCGGCGTCGCGCGGTGCTCGGCTCGGCGAGCCCGGCGGCACC
>JASGDZ010000272.1:0-5286 GCA_047606835.1 Microbacterium sp.
GAGATCGATGCCTACCTGGCGCAGTACGCAGGCGAGGAATCGCCGCTCACCGCGGGCGCCGCGATCCGTGAGATCTCCGGCCTGCTCTCCAGCATCATCCTCACGACCGAGCAAGAGACCGCGATCATCGCCTACCTCCAGACCCTCGACGGACTGACCGTCGCCGGGACAGTCATCGACCGTCTCGGACGCGAGGGCATCGCATTCCGCACCACCGATCGGCGGCCCGGCGAGTACCAGGACTATCTGATCCTCTCGCCCGACACCGGGTCGATCATCGCCGCCGAAACCGTCTACATCGGCTCAGAACGAACCGACATCACCTCCCCGTCCGTCATCGATTACGTCGCCTGGGAACGCTGATCGGCGACCGGGGCCGGCTGGCAGTGGGGTCCGCCTCAGGCCAGCGTCACCTCGCCGGTGAAGACGAGCGTCGCCGGCCCCGACAGGAAGACGTGCGGGATGCCGTCCACCGGCGCGACGCGCACGCCCAGCGTGCCGCCGGGCACGTCGACGCTCCAGCGGTCGGGCGCGGCCCGGCCGGCCCACTCCCGCACCGCGAGCGCCGCCGCCGCGACGCCGGTGCCGCAGCTGAGGGTCTCGCCGACGCCGCGCTCGAACACGCGCATGCGGATCGACCCGACGCCGTCGCGCACGAGGGGGTCTGCGGGGACGACGAACTCGACGTTGGCGCCCGCGGGCGGCTCGGGCTGAAGCCGGGGCACGGCTGACAGGTCCAGCCCCTCCAGCTCCGCCTCGCTCGGCAGGGCCACCACGACGTGCGGGTTGCCGACGTCGACGCCCAGCCCGGGACGCGGCACGACGAGGCCTCGCGCGCGCACGAGCGTGTCGCCCTCCTGGATGCCGAACGCACCCAGGTCGACCTCGAACCCCAGCGGACTGCGTGTCATGGCGAGCGCGCCGTTGCGCGTGCCAATGAGGATCGAGTCCCCTTCGCCGAGCGTAGCGAGCCCCGTGTCGAGCAGGTAGCGCAGGAACACCCTGATCCCGTTCCCGCACATCTCCGCGGCCGAGCCGTCGGCGTTGCGGTAGTCCATGAACCACTCCGCGTCCGGCGTCGCGGCGCCGTCGGGGATCGCGGCCGAGCGCACGACGCGCAGGATGCCGTCGCCGCCGATGCCGAAGTTCCGGTCGCACAGCACGGCGACCTGGTCGTCGGTGAGGTCGAGCGCGCCGTCCAGGTCGGAGACGATCACGAAGTCGTTGCCGGTGCCGTGGCCCTTGGTGAACGGGAGGGTCTGCGACATGCCTTCGAGTCTAGGGTCGCGCCCGCGTCACTCGACGACCGGTCGCTCGCCGGTCGTGCAGGTGTCGAACCGTCCGTCACGCGAGCCAGTCGACCAGGGCGCCGGCTCCCGCATCCGGCGACACCCAGCGGACGTCGTCGTAGCGGCGGAACCATCCGACCTGCCGGCGCGCGTAGCGCCGGGTCAGCGCCTGAGCCTCGGCGATCGCCTCGACCTCGGTCCGCTCCCCCGCCAGCTGAGCGAGCGCCTGCGCGTAGCCGATCGCCCGGCGTGCCGTCACGCCGCGCTCGAGGCCGCGCCCGCGCAGCAGCCGCACCTCGTCGATCAGCCCGCCGGCCCACATCGCCTGCACCCGCAGGTCGAGCAGGGGCACGAGCTCCTCCCGCGGCACGTGCACGCCGACGATCCGGGTCGGCTCGTGCCACCGCACCGGCTCGTCGGGCAGCGCGGCGCCGTGGGTCTGCGAGCCCTGGCCGAGCACCTCCAGCGCTCGCACGATGCGGCGCCCGTTGCGCGGGTCGACGCGCGCGGCCGTCGCCGGGTCGAGGTCGCGCAGGCGCGCGTGCAGCACGCCGGGCCCGCGCTGCGCGAGCTCCGCCTCCAGCTCGGCGCGCAGCGCCTCGTCGTGCGGCGGGAAGCGGAAGTCGAACAGCACGCTCGACACGTAGAGCCCCGAGCCGCCGACCAGGATCGCATCGGCGCCGCGCGCGAAGATCTCCCCGATCGCGCTGCGCGCGGCATCCTGATACCACGCCACCGCGGCCTCGTCTGTGACGTCGAGCACGTCCAGGAGATGGTGCGGGATGCCGCGCCGCTGCGCCGCGGGGAGCTTCGCCGTGCCGACATCCATCCCGCGATACACCTGCATCGCATCGGCGTTGACGATCTCTGCCGGCCGGCCGCGGGCGGCGAGGGCTTCGGCGAGGTCGAGCGACAGCGCCGTCTTGCCGGTGCCGGTGGCGCCGACGACGGCCCACAGGCGCGACGTCTCGTCTCGGACGCCTGCGGCGCCCTCGCTCGACGACCGGAGGCGGTGGGTCAACGGCCGGGCGCGCGCAGCGTGGGCAGCCCGAGCGAGACTGCGCGCACACCGCCGGGCTCGACGGCGGGCACCGCGCACGACTCCGCCTGCGAGCGGTCCCACGCGTCGCCCGCCCGCGTGCGGCGGATGCGCAGCGGCGCGCCGTCTGCGCTGTCGGCGAGCAGGTGGAAGGGCGCCGCGTGCGTGACCGTCACCGACACCACGTCGCCCGGACGCGGCACCTCCGAGCCCGCCGGCACCTCGAAGTGCACGAGCCGGTTGTCCTCGGCGCGGCCCGTGAGCCGGTGCGTGGCGGCATCCTTCTTGCCCTCGCCGGTCGAGACGAGCACCTCGACCCGTCGGCCCAGCTGCCTCTGGTTCTCTTCGAGCGAGATGCGCTCCTGCACGGCGACGAGCCGCTCGTAGCGCTCCTGCACGACGGCCTTCGGCACCTGATCGGGCATCGTCGCTGCGGGCGTGCCCTCGCGGATCGAGTACTGGAACGTGAACGCCGACGCGAAGCGCGCCTGCTCGACGACCCGCAGCGTGTCCTCGAAGTCCTCGTCGGTCTCGCCGGGGAAGCCGACGATGATGTCGGTCGAGATCGCCGCGTCCGGCATCCGATCGCGCACGCGGTCGAGGATGCCGAGGAAGCGCTCGCTGCGGTACGACCGGCGCATCGCGCGCAGGATGCGGTCGGACCCCGACTGCAGCGGCATGTGCAGCTGCGGCATCACGGCGGGCGTCTCGGCCATCGCATCGATCACGTCGTCGGTGAAGGCGGCGGGATGCGGCGACGTGAACCGGATGCGCTCGAGGCCCTCGATCTCGCCCGCGGCGCGCAGAAGCTTCCCGAACGCCCGGCGGTCGCCGAACTCGACGCCGTAGGAGTTCACGTTCTGTCCGAGCAGCGTCACCTCGATCGCGCCGTCGTCTGTGAGCAGGCGGATCTCGTTCAGGATGTCGCCGGGCCGCCGGTCCTTCTCCTTGCCACGCAGCGAGGGCACGATGCAGAAGGTGCACGTGTTGTTGCAGCCGACCGAGATCGAGACCCAGCCGCTGTAGACGCTGTCGCGCTTGGTGGGAAGCGTCGACGGGAAGACCTCGAGCGATTCCAGGATCTCCAGCTCCGCCTCGCCGTTGTGCCGCGCGCGCTCCAGGAGCGACGGCAGCGCGCCCATGTTGTGCGTGCCGAAGACGACGTCCACCCACGGCGCCTTGTCGAGCACGGCGTCCTTGTCCATCTGGGCGAGGCACCCGCCGACCGCGATCTGCATGCCGGCGTGCCGGTCCTTGCGGGATTTCAGGTGCCCGAGCGTGCCGTACAGCTTCCCGGCGGCGTTGTCGCGCACCGCGCACGTGTTGATGACGACGACGTCGGCGTCCTCGCCGGTCGCGGCCCGCACGTATCCCGCGCTCTCCAGAGAGCCGGAGAGCCGCTCGGAGTCGTGCACGTTCATCTGGCAGCCGAACGTGCGCACCTCGTACGTGCGCGCGCGGCCGTCCGCCGTGTGCGCGGCGGGCGAGGGCGCGATGAGCGTGGGGGACGAGGACGGAGTGGACATGCGGCACCCATTCTACGAGAGCGGCCTCGCGCACCGGGATCCATAGTGAATTCATCGAGAAAGGAGAACGCTCACACGACCGGGCTTCCTATCGTGGACGGCGTCGTCCCCCGCCCCTCGCGTCGCCCTGCCTCGATTGGAGACCCGGCTCTATGAGTGTCCGAACGTTCGTCTCGCACGTCCCCCGATGGACGTGGATCACCGTCGCCGCCGTTGTCGCCGTCGTGGTCGGACTCTCCGTGTGGGTGTTCGGCTTCCTGCTCCCGTCTCAGAACGCCGCGGCGGAGGAGACCGTGACACAAACCGCCACGGCGGAGCTGCAGACGCTGGAGCAGACGGTCACGACGACCGGAACCGTGACGCCGACCGTGCAGGAGGACGTGAGCTTCGCGGTGTCGGGCACGGTCACGGCCGTCTCGGTGGAGGCGGGTGAGACTGTCGAGGAGGGCCAGAAGCTGGCGACCGTCGACAAGCTGGAGCTGAAGGCATCCCTTCTCGACGCGAAGGCGACGCTCGCGGAGGCGAAGGCGACGCTCGCGGACGCGAGGAGCTCGAGCAGCGGCACGAGCGCGGACACCGCCCGCATCGACGCAGCCAAGGCCGCCGTCAAGGTCGCCGCAGCGGCGGTCGACGACGCCAAGGACGCCATGGACGACGCGACGCTCGTCGCGCCGGCCGACGGACTCATCACGAGCGTGGGCATCGAGGTGGGCGACAAGGTGTCCGGGTCGTCGTCGGGGAGCTCGAGCAGTTCGAGCAGCTCGAGCAGCTCGAGCGGAACCACCTCCTCCTCCAGCTCCACGTCGAGCTCGAGCGCCGCGTTCACGCTCGTGAGCACGGACTCGTGGGTCGTGGACGCCACGATCGGCGAGACCGACGTGGCGAACGTCGCCGCGGGCGAGCAGGTCGAGCTCTCCACCGACGACGGAGCCGAGCTCTTCGGCGTCGTGAGCGAGGTGGGACTCGTCCCCTCGACGACGTCGGGCGCAGCGCAGTACCCCGTGACGATCGAGGTGACCGGCGACGGCGAAGGGCTCTTCGACGGCGTGTCGGTGGACGTGTCGATCGTGTACGAGCGACGCACCGACGTGCTGGTCGTGCCGTCGGCCGCGGTGACCACGGCGGACGGCACGAGCACCGTGACGGTCGTCGCCGACGACGGCACGCAGACCGAGACGGAGGTCGAGGTCGGCGAGACCTCCGGCGACTACGTCGAGATCGTCTCCGGCATCGACGAAGGCACGGAGGTGCTGGTGGCGAGCTTCACCCCCGGCGAGGGCAACACCGACCAGACCGAAACCGGCGAGTTCCCGAGCGGCGGCGAGCCGCCGAGCGGAGGCCAGGGCGGAGGCGGCCAGGGCGGCGGGGGCGGTCAGGGCGGCGGCCAGGGCGGCGGCGGCCAGGGCGGTGGCCAATGAGCGCGGCGCGCGAC
>JASGDZ010000273.1:0-4490 GCA_047606835.1 Microbacterium sp.
CTCGTGCTGGCGCACAACAAGACCCTCGCCGCGCAGCTGGCGAACGAGTTCCGCGACCTCATGCCGCACAATGCGGTGGAGTACTTCGTGAGCTACTACGACTACTACCAGCCCGAGGCATACGTGCCGCAGACCGACACCTTCATCGAGAAGGACTCGTCGATCAACGCCGAGGTGGAACGGCTGCGGCACTCCACGACGAACTCGCTGCTGAGCCGTCGCGACGTGGTCGTGGTGAGCACGGTGTCGTGCATCTACGGCCTCGGCGCGCCCGAGGAGTACCTGCGCGCCATGGTCGCGTTGCAGGTGGGGGAGCGCTACGACCGCGACGCGCTCATCCGCCAGTTCATCGCGATGCAGTACAACCGCAACGACGTCGACTTCTCGCGCGGCAACTTCCGGGTGCGCGGCGACACGATCGAGATCATCCCCGTCTACGAGGAGTTCGCGATCCGCATCGAGCTGTTCGGCGACGAGATCGAGGCGCTGTACATGCTGCACCCGCTCACCGGGGACATCGTGCAGCGGCTCGACGCGGTGCCGATCTTCCCGGCATCCCACTACGTCGCCGCCACCGAGGTCGTCCGGCGCGCGATCGGCACGATCGAGGAGGAGCTCGCCGGGCGGCTCGCCGAGTTCGAGCGCCAGGGCAAGCTGCTCGAGGCGCAGCGCCTGCGCATGCGCACGACCTTCGACCTGGAGATGCTGCAGCAGCTCGGATTCTGCTCGGGCATCGAGAACTACTCCCGCCACCTCGACGGACGCGAGCCCGGCGAGCCGCCGCACACGCTCCTGGACTTCTTCCCCGACGACTTCCTGCTCGTGATCGACGAGTCGCACGTGACGGTGCCGCAGGTCGGCGCGATGTACGAGGGGGATGCCTCGCGCAAGCGCACGCTCGTCGACCACGGGTTCCGGCTCCCGAGCGCGCTCGACAACCGGCCGCTGCGGTGGGACGAGTTCAAGGACCGCATCGGCCAGACGGTGTATCTGTCGGCGACGCCGGGGCGCTACGAGTTGGGCATCGCCGACGGCATCGTGGAGCAGATCATCCGGCCCACCGGACTCGTCGACCCGAAGATCGTCGTCAAGCCCTCGAAAGGGCAGATCGACGACCTGCTCGAGGAGATCAGGGTGCGCGCCGAGCGTGCCGAGCGCGTGCTCGTCACGACGCTCACGAAGAAGATGGCCGAAGAGCTCACCGACTTCCTCGGCGAGCACGGGGTGCGCGTGCGGTATCTCCATTCCGACGTCGACACGCTGCGCCGCGTCGAGCTGCTCACCGAGCTGCGTGCCGGCGTCTACGACGTGCTCGTCGGCATCAACCTGCTGCGCGAGGGGCTCGACCTGCCCGAGGTGTCGCTCGTGGCCATCCTCGACGCCGACAAAGAGGGGTTTCTGCGATCGGGCACGTCGCTCATCCAGACCATCGGGCGTGCCGCGCGCAACGTGGCGGGCGAAGTGCACATGTACGCCGACACGGTCACCGACTCGATGCGCAACGCGATCGAGGAGACGGAGCGCCGACGCGAGAAGCAGCTCGAGTACAACCGCGTGAACGGGATCGACCCGCAGCCGCTGCGCAAGCGCATCGCCGACATCACCGATGCGCTCACGCGCGAGGCGGATGACACCGACCGCATGCTGCGGGCGAAGTGCCGGGGTGCGTCGAAGTCGTCGTCGGGCACCGGCAAGAGCCCGACGCCGCGCTCGCTGAGCTCGTCGACGGCGCGGCGCGAGGGGATCGCCGCCGAGGGCGCTGAGCAGCTGGAGGCGACGATCCAGGACCTCTCGACCCAGATGCTCGCAGCGGCCGGCGAGCTCAAGTTCGAGCTCGCGGCGCGCCTGCGCGACGAGGTGCAGGAGCTCAAGCGCGAGCTGCGCGCCATGGAGCGCGCCGGCCACGCGTGACCACGCCCCGTCCCGCACGGCGGTGCCCGTTCGACGGTGCTCGTGCGACCGCGGCCGTCCCGCGCGGCGGTGCCCCGCGAGACAGCTCGTTGCGCGGCAGACGCCGGTGCATGTGTCGCGCAACGAGCTGTCTCAACGTTTCCGTCCTATGAATTTCCTCATACATTTCTAGGCGAACTCACAGGATCTCCATACGGTGGAAGCACCGTTGCGGCCAGGTCGTGCAGCACGGTGCGGCGGGTCCGACCCGACGACGAGAGGAGATCTCCATGCGATTCCGGCCTCACCCGACATCCCGAGTCCGTCGCGGCACGACATCGGCCCTCGCCGTCGCCTCGATCGGCGCGGCTGTGCTGGTCGCGCCCTCCGCACAGGCGGCGGAAACCGTCACGATCAACCTCGTGACGATCAACGACTTCCACGGGCGCATCGAGGCGTCGTCGCCGTCGGGCGGCATCGCCGCCCTCACGACGGCGGTGAATGCGGTGCGCGCCGAGAACCCGAACACGATCTTCGCGTCGGCGGGCGACAACATCGGGGCGTCGACGTTCACGTCCTTCATCCAGCAGGACAACCCCACGATCGACACCCTGAACCTGGCCGGGCTCCAGGTCAGCGCGGTCGGCAACCACGAGTTCGACCAGGGTTTCGCCGATCTCACGGATCGCGTCATCCCGCGCGCGGACTTCCCCTACCTCGGGGCGAACGTCTACGAGAAGGGCACGACCACGCCGGCGCTCGACGAATACGACGTCATCGAGGTCGGCGGCGTGCGCGTCGGCTTCATCGGGGCGGTCACGACCGAGCTCACCTCGCTGGTCAGCCCCGCCGGCATCAGCACGCTCGACATCGGCGACATCCCGACGGCGCTCAACCGGGTCGCCGACGGGCTGCGCGACGGCGACGAGTCCAACGGCGAGGCGGATGTCGTCATTGCACTGGTGCACGAGGGTGCGTCCACGGCGGATGCCGCCGAGGCGGCGGACCCCACCACCGCGCTCGGCGAGGTCGTCGCGGGTGCCGATGCGAACGTCGACATGATCGTGTCGGCGCACACGCACGTGATCTACAACCACGAGATCGGCGGTCGCCCCGTCATCCAGGCGGGCAAGTACGGCGAGGGCTTCGACAACTCGACGATCACCTACGACCTGTCCGCCGGGGCGCTCGCCGCGCCGATCACCACCACATACCAGCCGATGTACGACACGTCGGTGTCGCCGGCGCTGGCGCTGTACGAGTCGGATGCCGAGGTCGCGCCCGTCGTCGCGGCGGCCACGGCCGCAGCGGAGACCCTCGGCTCGGTGCCGCTGGGCGAACTGGCCGGCGCGTTCAACCGCGCCAAGCTCGCCGACGGGACGACAGAGAACCGCGGCGGCGAATCCACGCTCGGCAATCTCGTCGCCGAGGTGCAGCGCTGGGCCACAGAGGAGCCCGAGTCCGGCGCCGCCCAGATCGCGTTCATGAATCCCGGCGGCCTGCGGCAGGACATGGCCGGCACCGACCCCGGCGACGGATCGTTCCCGCGCACGCTCACCTACAAGCAGGCCGCTGTCGTGCAGCCGTTCGCGAACACCCTCGTGAACATGCGGCTCACCGGCGCGCAGATCAAGACGGTGCTCGAGCAGCAGTGGCAGCGGGATGCGTACAACGCGCTGCCCGCGCGCCCGTTCCTGCGCCTGGGAACCTCGGACGGGTTCACCTACGCCTACACCCAGGAGACGGTGACCGAGACGCAGCTCGACGACCCGGCTACGCCGGATACGAACGAGGCCGGGCTCACCTACGAGGCGCCCGAGGGCACCGTGACCGGCATGTGGCTCGACGGCGTGCCGATCGAGCTCGACGCCGCGTACTCGGTCACCGTCAACGCGTTCCTCGCTGCCGGCGGCGACAACTTCCGGGAGCTGGCCGCCGCCGACGCGCACGACACCGGCAAGATCGACCTGTCGGCGATGGTCGACTACATGGCCGAGTTCGGGTCGTCGACGCCGCTGGAGGTCGACTACGCGCAGCACGCCGTCGAGGTCGAGTTCGCGGACGATGCCCCGGCGGCGTACGAGGCGGGGGCCACGGTCTCGTTCGACATCCGGTCGTGGACGATGTCGACGGCCTCCGACGTCAAGGACACGAATGTCGACGTGTGGCTGGGCGCGACCAAACTCGGCAGCTTCGCGCTGGACAACGCGATCGGCACCGTCGGCTACGACGACTACGGCACTGCTGCGGTGTCGGTCACGCTGCCGGCGAGGACCGCGAACGGCACGGCGACCCTCGTGCTGACCGGCGCCGAGACCGGGACGTCGATCTCGGTCCCTGTGACCGTCTTCACGCGGGCCGCGTCCGTGACGGTGGGCTGGCCGAGCACGTTCCTCGCGAAGCACGGCAAGCCGGTGGCCTACACCGCGTACGTCGTGTCGAAGGGCGCCGTGCCCACCGGCACGGTGACCGTCTACGACGGCTCGCAGGCGATCGCGACGGCGACCCTGGAAACCGCGGACAAGGGCGCCGCGAAGATCGTGCTGCCCGCGCTCGGCCGGGGGCTGCACACGCTGCGTGCGGTCTACTCGGGCGACGAC
>JASGDZ010000274.1:0-2697 GCA_047606835.1 Microbacterium sp.
CCGGGGTGTCGTTGCCGCCGAGCGTGTTCGAGGCGTGGTTCCTCACCGCCGCGCACGACCCCGCCGCCCTGGCACGGGTGGTCGAGGCGCTGCCCGCGGCGGCGCGCGCCGCCGCGGAGGCGAAGGCCCCCGCGTGAACGTCGCCGCGTCCACCCCGCGGGCCGCCTCCGGAGACTCCGGGCGTGTGGGCGCGGTCGTGCTCGCCGGCGCAGTCGCCGGCTCGAGGTTCGCGATCGGGGCGCAGCGCCGGCAGATCGCCCAGCAGCACCGCGCGATCGTTGCCTGTCCGTAAGCATTCGCCGCGCAACCGGCGGCGGCGTGCTGGCAGACTGGATGCCGTGGTGACCCTGCTGCTCGACACGACACGTCTGGAGGTCGTGCTGTCGCTCGCCGAGCGCGCGCTCGCATTCCACAAGCGGAATGTGCTCATCGACCGCGCCGCGATCGCCAAGGTGCAGCTCACCGACGACGCCTGGAACTGGCTGCGCGGAGTGCCGAGCCCGGGCACGCACGTGCCCGGCCTGATCGCGATGGGCACGTGGAAGTCGGCGGGCGGCAGCGACTTCGCCGTCATCCGCCGGCACCGTCCCGCCGTCGTGATCGACGTCGACGGGCACCCGGAGTTCGAGCGCGTCGTGCTCAGCACGAGTCACGGGATCGCTCTCGTGAAGGCCCTCCGGCTCGACGACGTGGGGCAGGCGGCGGATGTCGCAGACCTCGCCAGCGACGAGACCGCCCCGCTGCCGGTGATCGCGCCGAAGCCACGCCGCGCCGCGAAGCCGGCGACGGCCTGACCCGGCGCCCCCGCGGGGATCAGCCGACGTCGCGGCGCCAGCTGAGCAGGTGCCCGAGCGCGAGGAGCACGAGCGCGTAGCCTGCGAGCACGAGCCCGCCCGCCCACCACTCCAGCGGCTGCACCGCCGTGCCGCCGCCGGCGAGCGCGAGGAAGCTGTAGCCGACGAGCGCGTCGCCGGCGGCGCCGGGAAGATACGCCGTGGCGTCGCGCAGACCCTCGACCGAGGCCGACGCGAGGCGCACGATCGGCTCGACGAACTGGGTGAACGCGAGCACGATGACGATCGCGGCGACCTGGTTGCGCACGAGCGTGCCGATGCCGACTCCGACGAGCGTCCACAGCACGAGGGCGAGCACGATGCGGCCGAGCAGCGCCCACGTGTCGCCCGCGGTCAGGGCGGGGTCGAGTCCGTAGCCGGCGAGGAGAGCGGCGGCGGGGGCGACGGTCGACACGAGCGAGAGCACCGCGAAGAGCAGCCCGAGCACGACCCCGGAGAGGAGCTTCGCGGCCAGCACGAGACCACGCCGCGGGGTGGCCAGGAAGGTCGGGGTGAGCGTCTGATGCCGGAGCTCGGAGGTCACGATCAGCGTGCCGACGATGACAGGGAACACGTAGCCGATCGACGCGGCGAGGCTGTACAGGAAGGGCGCCAGCTGCTCGTCGCCGATGCCGGTCTCGCCGCCAGGGAGCGCTGCGCCGGAGGCCGCCACGGCCAGCGCCCAGGCGAGCGCCGTGGCGGTGAAGCCGACGTAGACCACCAGGATGAGGGCGAGCACCCACCACGCGGCGACGCTGAACTGCTTGGTGAGCTCGGAGCGGCTCGCGGCGACCAGGCTCATGACTGCTCACCTCCCGCCGGCTCCTGCCGGGGGTCCGCGGCGCTGGCGTGCACGCGTGCGCCGCTGACGAGGTCGAGGAAGACCTCCTCCAGGCCGGGGCCGCGGCGCTGCAGCGTCGACAGCGCGATCCCTGCGGCCGCGGCGACGGCCCCGACGGTCGTGGTGTCGACGCTTCGTGCGGTCAGCCCGACTCGCATCACGTCGAACTCGATGCCGCTGTCGTGCAGGGCGTTCGCCAGGCCGTCCCGGTCGGGGGAGTCGACCACCGTGGCGTACTCCCACGGATCGACGAGGTCTTCCAGCCCGCCCTGGAACACGAGACGCCCGCGGGAGATGATGAGCAGCGCATCGACGGTCTGCTGCACCTCGGCGAGGAGGTGCGACGACACGAGCACCGTGCGGCCCTGACCGGCGAGCTCGCGCAGCAGCCCCCGCATCCACTTGATGCCCTCGGGGTCCAGCCCGTTCGCCGGCTCGTCGAGCACGAGCACGCCGGGATCGCCGAGCAGGGCGTAGGCGAGCCCGAGGCGCTGCCGCATCCCGAGCGAGAAGCCGCCGACCTTGCGTCCGGCGACCTCGGCGAGGCCGACCATCGCGAGCGACTCCTCGACCCGCGAGGTCGGCAGGCCCGCTGCCTGCGCGTAGGCGACGAGGTGGTTCGCGGCACTGCGGCCGGGGTGGAAGCTGGATGCCTCCAGCACGGCGCCGACCGTCTGCAGCGGGTGCGGGAGCTTCTCGTAGGCGACGCCGCCGATCGTCGCCGTGCCGCTGGTCGCGCGCACGAGCCCCAGCAGGATGCGCAGCGACGTCGTCTTCCCGGCGCCGTTCGGCCCGAGGAAGCCCGTCACCACGCCCGGCTCGACGCGGGCGGAGAGCCCGGAGACCGCCGCCACCGCGCCGAAGCGCTTGGTCACGCCGGAGAACTCCAGCACCTGTCCTTCGGGCATACAGAGCCTCTCGCGTCGGGGGCAGTGCTCCCATCCTTGCCGAAGCGTCGCGGTTCGGCCAGCGCGCGGCCCTGCCCGCCCCGCCGCACGCCCGCGCCCGCCCGCACGCACGCAC
>JASGDZ010000275.1:0-3389 GCA_047606835.1 Microbacterium sp.
CGGGTCGACCGGCTGCGCGACCCCGCGGAGGCCGCGCGCGTGCGCGAGCGCGTGCACGCCGCCCTCCCCCACCTGCGCGGTCGGAGGGTCGCGGTCTTCGCGCCGACGTTCCGCCTCGACGGCACCGTGACGGTCGACGCGTCGGCGCTCAGCGCCGCCCTCGCCGAGATCGGCGTGCACGTCGTCGTGAAGCTGCACCCGCTCATGGCGGGCCGCTTCGGCGCCGACGTGGACACCGCGCCCGGCTTTTCGACGCAGGAGCTGCTGCACGTCGCGGACCTGTTCGTCACCGACTACTCGTCGGCCCTCTACGAAGCGGCGGTCGTGGGGGTGCCGACCTACTTCCTCGCGCCGGACCTGGACGACTACCTCGCGTCGCGCGACTTCTACCTCGACTACCGCAACGACCTGCCCGGACCCATCGCCCGCACCGTCGACGAGCTCGCCACGGCCATCGCCGCCGACGAGGCGACCGCCGAGCGGTCCGCCGCCTTCGCCCGCCGCTGGGTGCAGGTGCCCGGCGACCCCCGCCCCGCCGCGGGGAGCACCCCGTGCGCCGACCACATCGCCGAGATCGTCGTCGACGCGCTCGGCCCGTCGCAGGAGCGACCGCGCAGCGGCGCGCTCACCGCCCCCGCTCGGCGTCCGAGACGTCGACTACACTGATCCGCGCATGAGAAGAACGATCGGGGTCGTGGGCCTGCTGACCAACGAGAACGTCGGCGACTACCTCCTGGTCGAGGCCACGAAGCACCTGTTGCGCACACACGACCCGGACACGGTGCTCGTCGACATCGACGCGGATCCGAGCAGGGAGAGCGTCCGTTCTCGCACGCGCCGCCTCAATCGCCGAGCGGCGGCGGTGCTGAAGGCGTTCGAACGGCCGATCCTGTCCGTGCTCCGTGGCCAGCGCGTCGCCTACTGCTATCGCTACCTGTACTGGTGGACGAAGCTCGGCTGGCACTTCACCGAACGGATCAAGGATCTCGACGCGGTCGTGTTCACCGGCGGCGGATTCATCAAGTACAAGACGCAGGGCTTGAACTACATCGACGAGCTCATCCTGAAGACCGCGCGCAGACGCAACATCCCGGTGATGATGAACGCGGTCGGCGTCGAGGGGTACAGCCCGACGGACATCAGGTGCCAGCGGCTGAAGAAGGCGCTCAACGCCGACAACGTGCGCGTCATCACGACCCGCGACGACATCGACACGCTCAACGACCACTACATCACGAACGCCCGGATCGTCACCGAGCGCGTCGGAGACCCCGTGTTCTGGCTCGCCGACATGGAGCTCGTCGATCGGCGCGCCGCCGAGAAGGCGGACCCCGCGCACCACCGGATCGGCGTCAACCTCATCAACCCCCGCAACTTCTCCGTCTACGGCGGCGACCTCTCCCGGTATGCCGTGGAGAACTTCTACCGGAACCTGATCTCGGAGCTGCGGCGGCTCGACGCCGACTTCTTCCTCTTCTCGAACGGCATGACCGTCGACCAGGAGTTCGGTCAGTCCCTCGTCGCCAGCATGAATCTGCGCAGCGATCAGCTGATGCCCAGACCCACGACCTCGGCGCAGTTCGTGAACCTCGTCGCGGGCTTCGACATCATCCTCAGCGCGCGGATGCACGCCGGGATCACCGCGTACGCGATCGACGTGCCGGTCGTCGGGCTCATCTGGGGGGAGAAGCTGCGGTTCCTGACCCAGATCACCGGCCTGCGCGACAGGTACTTCGCCGAGCACGAGCTCGACGCCGCGAAGATCGCGCGGCTGCTCGTGAGCAACGACCTGCCGGCCCCCGACGCCGCGCTGCGCACGCAGCTGCGCGAGCGCACCCGCGGCCGGCTCGCCGCGTTCGTAGACGGCGTCCCCGCCCGGGGGGAGGCATGATCGACAAGCTGATCGAGGGCAGACTCCTCACGGTGATCGTCGGCACCGTCTTCCGCGCCGTCGAGGTCTTCGTGCGCGCCGCGCACGTCGCGGTGCGGGGGCTGGGATCCCTCGTGCAGAAGGGGCTCGCCGCGCCGATCGACGCGCGGATCTCCGTGTTCGGCAAGCGCATGGTGGCGCGCACGACACCCGTGGACGACTCGTCGATCGTGATCGTCGAACGGGACGGAGAGTACGCCGGAGACCCGAAGTACATCGCCGAGGAGCTCCTGCGCCGCAAGGCGCCGTACCGGATCACGTGGGTGCTGCGCGACGGGGCGGTCGGCCCCTACCCGAGCCGGTTCCACTTCGTCGGGCACGGCACGGCCGACTTCTTCCGGGCCGTCGCCGGCGCCAAGGTCGTGATCGAAAGCGGCGACAGCCTGCAGGAGAGCGGCGTGGTCAGAAAGCCCCGCCAGCACTGGCTGCAGACCGGGTCGTCTCCCCTCGTGCCGGACGGCCGCGGGCCCGCCGGCGTCGACGGCGGGCCCGGCGCTCCCACCCTGCGGCTGGGAAACGCGCGCAACGACATCCTCCTCGACGGGTCGCGATCCGCCGCCGAGCTGCGCAAGAAGGCCCTCGACCGGCTCGGCATCGCCGACACGGGCCAGAGGTTCGTGCTCTACTCCCCGTCGCGCGGCGACGACGGCCGCGCCGCGCCGACGAGCGGCATCGACTTCGTCGCACTGCGCACGGCGCTGTCCGAGAGGTTCGGCGGGACGTGGGACATCCTGATCCGCACCGGCGACAGGGCGCCGTCGCACGCGCTGCTGGCCGGGCTTCCGGCGTACTGCCGTTGCGCCTGTGGCTATCCGGATGTGCAGGAGCTGCTCGTCCTCGCCGATGCGGGCATCGCCGACCTCTCCGGCTGGATCTGCGACTACCTCCTCACGCGCAAGCCGGCCTTCCTGTTCGCCCCGCAGCGCCGCGGCGCACACGCCGCCCCGTTGCCCGTCGCGACCTCCCACCGGGAGCTGCTCGACAACATCGCACGGTTCGACCCCCGGGCGCACGCGCACCTGATCGAGCGGTTCCTGCACGCGTGCGGCAACGCGGACGACGGCAAGGCGGCATCGCGCATCGTCGACCGGATCGAAGAGCTGATGGCCCGCTGAACGGCCGGGGATCTCGTGGAATATACTGCTCGCGTGTCCGGCGATGACCAGGTCCCCGCCGGCTGCGGCCACGTGATCGACGTCACGGCCATCTCCTGGGAGCGCATCCATCTGACGATCCGGGTGCGGCTGTCACCCGCCCCCGACGCGACGCAGACGGCCGTCCCGTCAGCCGTGTCGTTCGAGTTCATAGACGCCGCGCGCGCGTTCCCCGTGCCCGCCGTCGACGCCGGCGGCGGCGTGTTCGACATCCGCGTCAACGTCACCACCTTCGCCGATCGCCGGGCCGTCCCCGACGGCACGTGGCGTCTGCGGGCGCGACTGGATCGCGTCGCCGGCCCCGC
>JASGDZ010000276.1:0-6193 GCA_047606835.1 Microbacterium sp.
GGGCGCCGCGGCGCTGCACGCCGAGCCCGACGAGGACGCGGATGCCGCGCACGACCCCGGGGAGGCGTCCAGCGCCGAGCCGGCGGCATCCGTCCCTGCGCTCGCACTGCGCGGCGTCGTGAAGGCGTTCGGGGACACGCGCGCGGTCGACGGCATCGACCTCACCGTTCCCGCCGGCACCTTCTACGGCATCGTCGGGCCGAACGGCGCGGGCAAGACCACGACGCTGTCGATGATCGCGGGACTGTTGCGGCCCACGCGCGGCACGATCTCCGTGAACGGCATCGACGCCACCGCCGACCCGCTCGCCGCCAAGCGTGCGATGGGCGTGCTGCCCGATCGCCTGCGCACGTTCGACAGGCTCACCGGGCGCCAGCTGCTGTACTACTACGGCATCCTGCGCGGCCTCGCGCCCGCCGTCGTGGAGTCGCGCACGGCCGACCTCGCGCGCGCCTTCGACCTGACCGACGCGCTCGGTCGCGTGGTCTCGGACTACTCCGCGGGCATGACGAAGAAGGTCATGCTGGCGGGGGCCATGATCCACTCGCCGCGCCTGCTCGTGCTCGACGAGCCGTTCGAAGCGGTCGACCCCGTGTCCAGCGCGGTGATCCTCGACATCCTCGGCGCCTACGTCGCCAACGGCGGAACCGTCGTGCTCTCCAGCCACGGCATGGACCTCGTCGAGCGCGTGTGCACGCGGGTCGCGGTCATCGTCGCGGGCCAGGTGCTCGCCGAGGGGACCATCGACGAGGTGCGCGGCGAGCTCACGCTCGAGCAGCGCTTCGTGGAGCTCGCCGGCGGACTCAGCGACGTGGAGGGGCTGGAGTGGTTGCACACGTTCTCCGGCTGAGGACGGCGCTGCTGCTGGGCGCGCTGCGCGGCGACCGGCGCGCGGTCGTCCGCACGATCGCCGGGCTCGCGCTCCTCGCGGCCGCGACGGCGGCGGCGAGCGCCGCCGTGCTGTCGCTGTCGGACGCGTCGTGGGACGCTGCGCGCGTGGTCGTCGTGCTGGGGGGCGCGGCGATGACCCTGGGGTTCGCGCTGACGCCGCTGGTCGCAGGCGTCGACGATCAGCTCGATCCCCGGCGGTTCGCGGTGTTCGGACTCGCGGACAGGCCGCTGGCGTGGACGCTCGCACTGGCCGGGCTGATCAGCACGCCCATGCTCGCGCTCGTCATCCTCGGCGTGTGCACGACGATCATGTGGTCGTCCCGGGGCGTGTCGCCGTTGCTCGGCGTGCTCTCCGCCCTCCTCGCGGTGGCGACGTGCGACCTCCTCGCCCGCGTGTGCCTGGCGCTGACCGCGCTGTTCCTGCGCGCACGGCGCTCGCGCGAGCTGTCGGGTCTGTTCGTGGTCGCGGTCGTGGTCGTCGTGGTGCCGGTGGCGGTGTTCTTCGCCTCGCTGGACTGGCAGGGCACGGTGCCGTCGCAGCTCTCGCAGGCGGTGACGGTGCTCGGCCTCACGCCCTTCGGGGCCGCGTGGGCGCTCCCCGCGGCGGTGTCGGGAGGATCGTCGCCGGCGTGGCTGAGCGCGGTGGTCGCGGTCGCCACGATCGCCCTCCTCGCGCTGGCGTGGACGGCGCTGGTCCGCCGCCTCATGAGCACGACCGAGCCGCCGGTCGCCGCGCGCGAGCGCGCGGGACTCGGCTGGTTCGCCGTCGCGCCGGGGACCCCGGGCGGGGCGATCGCCGCGCGCAGCCTCGTGTACTGGCTGCGCGACCGCCGTTACGTCGTCAACGCCGTCGTCATCCCGATCGCGGCGGGCATCGCGGTCGTGCCGCCCCTCGTCGCGGGCGTGTCGCCGGAGGCGGTGGCGCTCCTCCCTGTGCCGATCGTGGCGCTCTTCTTCGGCTGGCTGCCGCACAACGACGTGGCGTACGACTCGACCGCGATCTGGATGCACGTCGCCAGCGGCACCCGCGGACTCGCCGACCGGGTCGGACGGCTCATCCCGGTGATCCTCATCGCGCTCCCGTTGCTGGCGGTGCTGGTCCCCGTGACCGTCGTGCTGCACGGGCGGTGGGCGATCCTGCCCGCGGTCTCCGGCGTCGCCGTGTCGCTCTTCCTGTGCGGCCTCGGGCTGTCGAGCATCTCGTCGGTGGTGGCGCCGTATGCCGTCTCCCAGCCCGGCGACAGCCCGTTCCAGCATCCGCAGCACTCCTCCAGCGGTGCGGCCGCGCAGGCCCTCGTGCTGCTCGGCAGCATCGCGCTGAGCGCGCCGGCGCTGTGGTGGGCGTGGCTCGCGGTGACCTCCGACATCCGTCACGGCATGTCGGCGCTGTGGGCGGGCATCGGGGTCGGCGTCGTCGTGCTCGCCGTCGGTCTGGTGATCGGCTCGGTGTTGTTCGGCCGGCGCGGCACACGACTCGTGGAGTTCGCCGAGGCGCTGTGAGCCCGGGCGCGGCCGCGCCGGGCGCGGCTAGACTGAGCCGCTATGAGCACCCCCGCAGGGACCCCAGACGACGGCGGACTCGCGCTCCTTGATCGCGAGCTCGAAGAGCTCCTTCGCGAGGAGGACCTGGAGCCGGGCGACCACGAGCGCTTCTCGCACTACGTGCGCAAGGAGAAGATCCTGGAGTCCGCGCTGACCGGCAAACCCGTGCGGGCGCTGTGCGGCAAGAAGTGGACACCGGGTCGCGACCCCGACAAGTTCCCGGTGTGCCCGACGTGCAAGGAGATCTACGAGTCGCTGCGCGCCTGACCGGCGACACCGGATGGGCCTCGGGTTCGCCGGCCGGACCAGCCGGAGCGGGCGACACATGCCGTTGCGCGTCAGACGCAGCGGCGTGTCACGCGCTGCGGGCTGTCTCACCGCGGTGACCCACGACGCGTCTCGCTGCGTCAGCCGACGTCGACGAACACCGTCGGGATCGCGGGATCCGAACGGCTGAGCGCGAGCGCGCGCACGGGCAGCTCGTCGCGCACGAGCGCGTGGTGGGCGCGCGCGGCGACGACGCCCGACGGGCCGAGGAACGCGGCATCCGGTTCGCCCGCGATCACCAGCGGCACCTGCAGGGCGCGCGCGTCGGGGTGGCGGGCGGCGGTGTCGACCGCCTCGAAGCCGTCTGAGACGGCGATGAGCTCGCTGGTCGCGGTGCCGCGCTCGAGCGTGCGGAACGCCGCCTTGCGACCGCCCTTGGAGCCCTTGTCCGTGGAGGACTTGGCCACGGCGATCCAGCCTCCGCCTGCGTCCTGCCGAGCGACGAGCTTGTAGACCATGCCGGCGGTGGGCGTGCCCGAGCCCGTGACGACCGACGTGCCGACGCCGTAGGCGTCGACGGGGGATGCCGCGAGCGCGGCGATCGCGTACTCGTCGAGGTCGCTCGTCACGGTGATGCGCGTGCCGGTGGCCCCGAGCGCGTCCAGCTGCGCGCGCACCTGCGCGGCGACGACCGGCAGATCGCCCGAGTCGATCCGCACGCCGCCGAGCGCCGTGCCGGCGACCCGGATCGCCGTCTCGACGCCGCGGCGGATGTCGTAGGTGTCCACGAGCAGCGTCGTGCCTGCCCCGAGCGTCTCAACCTGGGCGCGGAAGGCGTCCTCCTCGCAGTCGTGCAGCAGCGTCCACGCGTGCGCGGCCGTGCCCATGGTCGGCACGCCCCACGTCCTGCCCGCCTCGAGGTTGCTCGTGGCGCCGAACCCGGCGATGAACGCGGCCCGCGCGGCCGCGACCGCGGAGGACTCGCCCGCCCGCCGCGACCCCATCTCGGCGAGCGGCCGGTCGCCGGCGGCGATGCTCATGCGCGCGGCGGCCGTGGCCACTGCGCAGTCGTGGTTGAGCACGCTCAGCGCGAGGGTCTCGAGCACGACCGCCTCGGCGAACGTGCCCTCCACGGTGAGCACCGGAGACCCGGGGAAGTACAGCTCGCCCTCGCGGTAGCCCGTGATCGAGCCGGTGAACCGGTACTCCTCCAGGAACGCGACGGTAGGCGGATCCACGACCTTCTCGTCGCGCAGGAACCGCAGCTCGTCGTCGCCGAACCGGAAGTCCCGCAGCAGGCCGAGCAGCCGGCCGGTGCCCGCGACGACGCCGAACCGGCGTCCGCCGGGGAGCCTGCGCCCGAACAGCTCGAACACGCAGCGGCGCTGCGCGGTGCCGTCGCGCAGCGCGGCGTCGAGCATCGTCAGCTCGTAGCGATCGGTGAGCAGAGCGGTCGACGCAGCCATGAGGGAAAGCGTAGTGACCGGCTGGCGTAGGGTGGAGAACCGTGAACGGCGCTCCGATCGGCATCTTCGACTCGGGTGTCGGCGGGCTCACGGTGGCGCGGGCGGTCACCGACCAGCTGCCGCGCGAGTCGATCGTCTACATCGGCGACACGGCGCACTCGCCCTACGGCCCGAAGCCCATCGCCGAGGTGCGGCGCTATGCGCTCGAGGTGCTCGACGGTCTCGTCGACGAAGGCGTGAAGATGCTCGTGATCGCGTGCAACACCGCATCCGCCGCGATGCTGCGCGACGCGCGCGAGCGCTACGACGTGCCCGTCGTCGAGGTGATCGGCCCCGCGGTGCGCACGGCGATGTCCACCACGCGCAACGGCCGCATCGGCGTGATCGGCACGTCCGGCACGATCGGCTCCGGCGCCTATCAGGACATGCTCGAAGTCAACGAGCGGCTCACGGTGTTCGCCGAGGCGTGCCCGCTGTTCGTCGACTTCGTCGAGGCCGGTGTCACCGACTCGGCCGAACTGCTCGCGGCGGCCGAGGAGTACCTCGCACCGCTGCGGCACGCCGGCATCGACACGCTCGTGCTCGGCTGCACGCACTACCCGTTCCTCAAGGGCGCGATCAGCTACGTCATGGGGCCTTCGGTGTCGCTGGTCTCCAGCGACACCGAGACGGCGAACGACGTCTACCGCCAGCTGGTCTCGCGAGACCTGCTGGCGGGGCCGGATGCCGTGCCCTCCCACGTCTACGAGGCCACCGGCGACTCCGCCGACGAGTTCCTCCGCCTCGCCCACCGGCTCATGGGGCGCGAGGTGCGCGACGTGCGGCTCGTGCACACCGGCGCCATCGACCTCCCGAAAGGACACGCATGAGCGACACCATCCGCGCCGACGGCCGTCGTGCCGACCAGCTCCGCCCGATCACGATCGAGCGCGGCTGGAGCGCCCAGGCAGAGGGCTCCGCGCTCATCTCGTTCGGCGGCACGAAGGTGCTGTGCACCGCGTCGTTCACCAATGGCGTGCCGCGCTGGCTCGCGGGTCGCGGCAAGGGCTGGGTGACCGCGGAGTACGCGATGCTCCCGCGTGCCACGAACGAGCGCAACGACCGCGAGTCGGTCAAGGGCCGCATCGGCGGCCGCACGCACGAGATCTCCCGCCTCATCGGGCGGGCGCTGCGCGCCGTCGTCGACACGAAGGCGCTCGGCGAGAACACGATCGTCATCGACTGCGACGTGCTGCAGGCCGACGGCGGCACCCGCACGGCGGCGATCACCGGCGCGTACGTCGCCCTGGCGGACGCGATCGAGTGGGGCCGGCGGAAGAGGTTCATCGGGCAGAAGAGCCGCGTGCTGCTCGACTCCGTCGCCGCGGTGTCGGTCGGGATCATCGACTCGGAGCCCATGCTCGATCTGGCATACGTCGAGGACGTGCGCGCCGAGACGGACATGAACGTCGTCGTCACCGGTCGCGGGCTCTTCGTCGAGGTGCAGGGCACCGCCGAGGGAGCGCCGTTCGACAAGCGCGAGCTCGACGCCCTGCTCGAGCTCGGCGTGAACGGCTGCGCGCAGCTGCGCGACCTGCAGGCGGCGGCGCTGGGACCCGCCGAGGAAGGCACCGCGTGACAGCGCTGCAGAACTCCGGAGAAGAAGGGGAGACGAGCACCCGGATCGTGCTCGCGACGCACAATCCGCACAAAGTGCAGGAGTTCCGCCGCATCGTCGCGGCGACCCGTCCCGATCTCGAGGTCGTCGGCTACGACGGCCCCGAGCCGGTCGAAGACGGCGTGACCTTCACGGAGAACGCGCTCATCAAGGCGCGGGCCGCCGCCGCGCACACGGGCCTGGCCGCGCTCGCCGACGACTCCGGCATCGCCGTCGACGTGCTCGGCGGCGCGCCGGGCGTGTTCTCCGCGTACTGGGCGGGCCACGCGAAGGACGCCGTCGCGAACCGGGCGCTGCTGCTCGACCAGCTCGCCGACGTCCGCGACCCGCACCGCACGGCGCAGTTCGTGTCCACGATCGCGCTCGTGAC
>JASGDZ010000277.1:0-5337 GCA_047606835.1 Microbacterium sp.
GGCTGGCCCGCGCGACGCGCGCCCGCGACGCCTCCGCGGCGAACGAGCCAGACGCCGTGCGCTGCCGCGCGGTCGCCGCTCGCGCCGCCGGCGCGACGAGCCGCACGAGCTCTCCGTCGAGGAGATAGCCCGCCCCGAGCGGGAACAGCCGGCGCCGGCCGTGCCGGTCCTCCAGCTCGACCTCTCGCGCGGCGACCTTCGTGATCTCGCCGACGTACCCGTCGTCGTCGCATTCGAGCACGAGGCCGAGGGCCGCCTCCACCTCGGCGACGCGCTTCGTCGCGCGGTCGCGCCAGCCGGCGGCCAGCACGTCTGTCCCGTAGCGGTCGTCCACGCATCCTCCCTCGCGCCCCGGCGAGGTTACCGTGCCCGCCGGCTACCACACAGTCGCACACGCTCAATAGAGTGGAGGGGGACGGTCAGCGGCCGGCGAGGGGGGCGTATGCGCAGGGGATGGATGACGATGCTCGCGGTGCTGGCCCTGGTCGCGGCGGGTCCTGTCGCCGCCGCGTCGGCCACCGACCCCATCCCGCTCGACTCGGGGTTCGTCACCGACGCGTCCGGCGTGCTGTCGACCGGCGAGGCGTCCGCGGCGGACGAGACGCTGGAGACGCTGGAGGCCGACACCGGCGTGAGCCTCTACGTGGTGCTCGTGCCCGAGTTCACGAACCCCTCGGACCGCAGCGACTGGGCGAACACCGTCGCCGACGACAACGGCCTCGGCGAGACGCAGTACCTGCTGGCCATCTCGACGCAGGGCCGCCAGTACACGATCTCCGCGCCGCCGGATTCCGGGCCGCTCTCCGACACGCAGCTCGACGACATCGAGCAGTCGATGCTTCCGCAGCTGCACGACGACGACTGGGCCGGCGCCATCGACACCGCGGCCACGGGGGTGCGCGACGCCGTGGGCGGGTCGGCGGGAGCGGGGTCAGGGAGCGGATGGCTCACGCCCCTCCTCGTCATCGTCGTCGTGATCGCCCTCGCCGCCGGACTCGTCGTGTGGCTGGTCGTGCGCAGCCGCCGGAAGGCGAAGGGGGGCACGCGGCCCGTCGAGCAGCTCTCCACGAAAGACCTGCAGCGTCAGGCCGGCTCGGCGCTCGTGGAGATGGACGACGCCGTGCGCACGAGCGAGGAGGAGCTCGGATTCGCCCGCGCGCAGTTCGGCGACGCCGCGACGACCGAGTTCGCCGCCGCGCTCGACGCGGCCAAGCAGAGCCTCAACCAGGCGTTCACGATCAAGCAGCAGCTCGACGACTCCACCCCCGACACGGACGAGCAGGTGCGGGCCTGGAACACCCAGATCGTCGAGCTGTGCCACGAGGCGAGCCGGACGCTCGACGAGAAGGCGGCTGGCTTCGACGAGCTGCGCAAGCTGGAGCAGAACGCGCCGGAGGCGCTGGCGACGGTGCAGGAGGTGCGCGCGACCATGGAGCCGCGCATCGCGCAGGCGGAGGCATCCCTGGCCGCGCTGAGCGCCCGCTACGCGCCGAGCGCGCTCGCCACGGTGGCGGACAACCCCACACAGGCCCGGCAACGGCTCGCGTTCGCGGACGAGCAGCTCGCCGCGGCGCAGCAGGACATCGGCGCGGGCAAGGGCGGCGAGGCCGCCGTCGGCATCCGCGCGGCGGAGGAGGCCGTCGATCAGGCGGGGCTCCTCAGCGACGCCGTGGACAAGCTCGGCGAAGACCTGCGCAAGGGCGAGTCGTCGATCGCGGAGCTCGTCGCGAACCTGCAGCAGGATGTCGCCGCGGCATCCGCGCTGCCCGACCCCGACGGCCGGCTGGCGCCCGTCGTCGCGTCGACGCGGCAGGCGATCGAGCAGGCGACCGCGGCGACGGCCGGCACTCAGCTCGCCCCGCTGCAGGTGCTGCAGAGCCTGAATGCGGCGAACACGCAGATCGACGCGCTGATCGCGGGGGTGCGCGACGCGCAGGAGGCCACACAGCGCGCCCGGCAGCAGCTCGGTCAGCTGATCGCACAGGCACAGGCGCAGGTGTCCGCGGCGGAGGACTTCATCACGACCCGCCGCGGAGCCGTGGGCGCCGACGCGCGCACGCGGCTCGCGCAGGCGGGCGCGTCGCTCGTGCAGGCGCAGGAGCTGCAGGCATCCGACCCGCAGCAGGCGCTCGCCCACGCGCAGCGCGCGAACCAGCTCGCCGACCAGGCCATCCAGCTCGCGCAGAACGACGTCGGCGCCTTCTCCGGCGGCGGCATGCTCGGCGGCTCCGGATCGGGCTCCGGCTCCGGATCGGGGAACGTGCTCGGCGCGGTGCTCGGGGGGATCGTCATCAACTCGCTGCTGGGAGGCGGCCGCGGCGGAGGCGGCTTCGGCGGGGGTCGCGGCGGCGGGGGCGGCTTCGGCGGCGGCCCGGTCGGAGGCGGTCGTCACAGCGGCGGGGGCGGCTTCGGCGGCGGCGGACGCAGCGGGGGCGGCTTCGGCGGCGGCGGACGCAGCGGGGGCAGTCCAGGAAGCTTCGGCGGCGGAGGAACCCGCAGCCGCAGAGGCGGCGGCCGCTTCTAGGCCGCTGCGAAAGACGTCGGAAAGGAAAGGGAAAAACGATGACGAAGCAGTCCATCTTCGGGCGCATCTCCACGCTCGTGAGGGCCAACATCAACGCTCTGCTGGACGGAGCGGAGGATCCGCAGAAGATGCTCGACCAGCTGGTCCGCGACTACACGAACAACATCGCGGACGCGGAGTCGGCGATCGCCGAGACGATCGGCAACCTGCGGCTCCTCGAGCGCGACCACTCCGAGGATCTGCAAGCCGCCGCGGACTGGGGCCAGAAGGCCCTCGCGGCGAGCAGGAAGGCCGACGAGCTGCGCACAGCCGGCAACAGCGCGGACGCCGACAAGTTCGACAACCTCGCCAAGATCGCCCTGCAGCGACAGATCTCCGCGGAGAACGAGGCGAAGGCGGCAGAGCCGACGCTGGCGGCGCAGAACGAGGTCGTCGACAAGCTCAAGGACGGCCTCAACGGCATGAAGCAGAAGCTCGAGGAGCTGCGCTCCAAGCGCTCCGAGCTGCTGGCCCGAGCCAAGGTCGCCGACGCGCAGAACAAGGTGCACGACGCCGTCAAGTCGATCAACGTGCTCGACCCCACGAGCGAGCTGGGCCGCTTCGAGGACAAGGTGCGCCGCCAGGAGGCCCTCGCCCAGGGCAAGCAGGAGCTGGCCGCGTCGTCGCTGGACGCCCAGTTCAACTCGCTGGAGGACATCGGCCAGCTCACCGAGGTGGAGGCACGCCTGGCCGCGCTGAAGGCCGGCAGCACGGCACCCGCCGTCGAGGCCGCGCCCGCGCAGGCCGCGATCGATTCCGGATCGAACTGACCCGCGCAGGTCGCCCCGCGCGGTGCGGCCTCGCGGGGCGACCGGAGCTCTCCCACGGACCGGAGGTCGAATGGCGCGTTTCGTGATCGTCCCGCAGTGGCAGGGATCGGGGGCGCCGCGCGCGATGCTGCTCGTCGACGGCGCCCAGGCGATCGCCGGCGACCTGCCCCGCTCCGCGTGCACGTTCGTGGACGTGCCGTTGGAGGCCGGCGACGCGCTGGACACCGGCATCCACCGGTTCAGCGCCGTCTCACGCACGCAGCGGCTGATCTCCGACGCGATCGGCGGCGGCACAGAGCCGGTGATCGTCGTGGGCGGCGACTGCAGCGTGTCGGTGGCGCCGATCGGCGCGGCGGCGCGCCGGCATCCGGGCCTCGCGGTCGTCTGGATCGACGCGCACGGCGATCTGAACACCCCCGCGTCCAGCCCGTCGGGCGCGTTCCACGGGATGCCGCTGCGCGCCGTGGTGGGCGAGGGCCATGCCGAGCTGGCCCTGGAGCCGGGCCTGGTCACCCCGGACAGGGTGGTGCACGCGGGAGGACGCGACCTCGACGCGGCCGAGGCGCAGTTCCTGCGGGAGTCGGGCATCCGCGTCGTGTCGGCCGAAGACCTCGCCCGGCCCGACGCGCTCGCCGAGGCTGTGCGGGCGACCGGCGCGGAGCACGTCTACATCCACGTCGATCTCGACGTGCTCGACCCCGCGGCGATCACCGGAGTCTCGTATCCCGTGCCGTTCGGCCCGTCCGCGGCCGAGCTCGTCGCCGCGATCAAGGCCGTGCGCGCCGAAGCCGCCCTCGTCGGGGCGACCGTCGCCGAGTTCGCGCCCGCCTCCCCCGCCGCCGCCGTGGACGATCTGGGCACGATCCTGCGGATCGTCGGGGCACTCGCGTGATCGCGACGCCGCCGGCGGGCTGGCGCGCAGCCGCGGAAGCGGCGGTGCTGCGCGGTCGGCGGCTGGACCGCGCCATCCCGTCGTTCCTGCTCGACTCGCCGATCAGTCTCGTCGGCTACTGGTACGGCACCGCGGTGGGGTGGATCTGGGGCGGGCTGTGGAGCACGGGGCGCGTCGAGAGGTCGCACGGGCTGTGGGTGTTCCGCGGCATGCCCAGACGCCTCTTCCCGCGCGGGGGCGCGTGCGTGGGGGGATGCTTCCTCACCGGCGACGACCCCCTCGACGACCGCGTGCTCGCGCACGAGGCCGTGCACAAGGCGCAGTGGCGGCGTTACGGCTTCCTCATGCCGCTGCTGTATCTGCTGGCCGGCAGGAACCCGCTGCGCAATCGGTTCGAGATCGAGGCGGGACTCGAAGACGGGCGCTACGTCCCCCGCGGCCGCCGGAGCGAGTGAGCGAGGTCGGCGCGTGCGCGGGTCAGCGCGTGCTGAGCAGTCCGAAGCGCTCCGGCGCGTGGATGCGCGCTGCCGGGATGCCGAGCCGCTCGGTGAGATGGTCGACGATGTCGGCGGTGCCGAGGTAGCCGCCGAGGAGGTGGATCCGCGTCGAGTCGTCCGCGCAGGCGGGCTCGTCGCACAGCATCTCGCCGGCCCACGCGACCACCGCGCGGGTGAGCGCGGCACCCGGGGCGCACGAGCGCCCGGTGCCGGGCTCGCCGGTGCGACGCGAGCGATCGAGCCACGTCAGGACCATGCGCGCGGGAACCCGGATGTCGCAGACCCACGAGGCATCCGGCACCTCGATGAAGACGCGCCCCGTCGAGCACAGCGGGAGCGTCGCGAGCAGCACCTCGAGCTCGGCGAGAGAGCTCTCGTCGGCGGTGACGAGATGCTGGACGCGCACGTGCCGCGACTGACGGCAAGCGTGCTCGTTGTGCTCGGAGCGGTTCATGACAGGAGACAGTATACCCCTCAGGGAAGGCTTGCCTTACCTCTTCCCGCCCCGCTTCTCTCACTCAGCGGTGGTGAGCACGCGACGCAGCCGGGCGAGCTCGTCGTCGGCGAGCCCGTGCGCGCGCAGATAGTCCGCCGCGGACCCGTACCGCTCCACGA
>JASGDZ010000278.1:0-11241 GCA_047606835.1 Microbacterium sp.
CGCGAGGTGCAGGCCGCACAGGGGAGACGATCGCGAGCTGCACGATCAACAGGGCCGGACACCTGACCGCCGCGTGTGGGAGGCCGGGTCGAACTGCGGATTCGGTCCGCTGCTCCCCGCGAGCGACCCGGTGCCGCTTCCGATGTTCACGATCCGCGGATGCGCGGATGCGCGCAGGGCGGGCAGGAACGCCTGGGTGACCGCGATCAGTCCGAGCACGTTCGTCTCGTATGCGGCGCGCAGCTGCTCGACGGTGGTGGTGGAGATCCCGTCACCTCCCGCCGGGCCGAGGGCAGTGCGGTGCTGTTGACCGCCACCACCCTCGTCCCGACCAGCGACCTGCTGCAGCTCGGGTGGACGGCGCCGACCATCCGCCCTGGCGATGCTTGCGACGCCGGGAGGCAGTGAAGCATCATGGTCTCCCCGGGCCCGGCCACAGGTCACGGACGCGCGACAGCCCGCGAGGAGCCGCCGATGAGCACGGTCGATCCTGCTGAGGCCCGGCGCCAGCGGGCCGGCGACGGTCCGGGGCGGGCACGACTGGCCCGCCGCGCACGCTGGTGCTATCTGGCCGGCACCGCGGCATCGGTGGTGCTCGGGATCGGGGTGGCGCTGCTGTTCGACACCCTGCGCAGCCAGAACATCATGCCGCTCGACGACATCGACTGGTTCAGCATCTATACCCCGCCCGGCTGGATGATCGTCGGGCTCGCCGGCCCGATCCTGCTGGCCCACGCCTCCGATCTGGAGCGCCGGTCCCTGGGCCGGATGCACGGCTCGGGGCTGACGCTCCTCCTCGGGTTCGCCGCGGTGACGGTGGGCGTGGTGATCGCGGTGCTGGCCTGGTGGAGCCGGCCGGCGGTGGTCGGCCTGACCCCCGACCCCTTCGACGACTCGGCCCCGACGCAGTGGGGCTTCGGCTCGTGGCTGCTCTACACCGCGTCGTGGTGGCTGCCGGCGCTGCCGGCGGTGGTCACCGTGATCTTCCTGCTGGCGTGGCGGACGGCGGAGCGGCGGGCCGCCGCCGCGGCCGCGTCGCGGGACTTCCTGCTCGCCCACGGCGCCCGTACGACGGGGAGGGTCGTCGACGCCCGGGTGCTGATCTCCACCAGCGACCAGGGCCAGAGGTCGGTCTCCGGTGCCATCGGCACCGTGCGGTACCTCGGCGGCGGGGTCGACCGTTGGGTGGAGCGTCGCACCGCCGACGCCGCCACCGTGGTCACCGGCGCCCCCGCCGAGGTGCTCTACGACCCGGCCGACCCGGGCGACGAGGACCGGATCTTCGTCGCCTTCGTCCGGGACCCCGCCCCGTCCGAGTGGATCGCCGCCCCGCCCGGCAAGACCGGGAAGAAGGAGCGATGAGCGCCGCCGCCCCGAGCGAGGCCACGGCCCGCCGCGCCGCGCTACCGTACCGCGGCGCAGAGGCTCAGCCCTTGCTGTGGACGGTGACGACATACCCGTCCGGGTCGCGGAACGCGAACGTCGTTCCGAACGGGCTCTCGAAGGGGTCCTGCACGATCGTGACCTGCTGCTCGCGCAGACGCTCGTAGAGCGCGGCCGCGTCCGGGTTGTGGAACCACACGCCGATGCCGGCGCCGAGCGCACCGATCGCGTCCAGATCGACCCCGGGGAACGGGGTGCGCACCGCGAACGCGACCCCTTCTGAGGCGAACACCACAGCCTCCGGATTGGGCGCGGGCACCCGCCGCAGCCCGACGATCTCCTCGTAGAACGCCGCGGCTGCCGCCAGATCGCGCACCTGGAACGACACGAAGTCAGGGCCAGTAGTCATCAGAACCATTCCAATCACGTCGATTAAGTGTCAATATCCTGACACTGGTTGCGATGTATGTCAAACTATTGACATGGCCATGCGAAGCGAACCTCCGCTGCCGGAGGAGCTGGGGGTGCTGATCAAGCAGACCCAGGCGGTGCTGCACCAGCGCATGGACGAAGCGCTGCGCCCGCTCGGGCTGACCGTGCCGCAGTACGTCTGCCTCCAGAGCCTCCACGACAGCCCCGGCATCACCAGCTCCGAGCTCGCCCGCCGCACCTTCGTCACACGGCAGGCCATGAACACCCTCCTGCAGGGACTCGTGCAGCGCGGACTCGTGGAACGCTCCGGCGACCCAGGACCCCGCCGCGAGCTCGCCGCGACGCTGACGGACTCCGCCACCGCTCTGCTGCGGCGCGCCCACGACCGCGTGGGCTCCATCGTGCAGCGGATGACGACAGACCTCGGCCGCGACGAGCTCGAGCACCTGCGCGACCTCCTCACGACCTGCCGCGACTCACTCATCGACCAGGATCACCGCTGACCGCAGGGTGGGGCGGATCGGCTCATCCAGACGCTGAGGGCCGCCAGCGATCCGGCCCCGGGTCGCCGCCGGCGCCCGCGATGCCGAGACGAGGGAGGAAGTTCGCCCACCCGAGGGCGTGACCAGGCACTCTCGTCTCGGGCAGATCGCAATGGTGGAGGTCGACGCGGGTGCCACCCGCGATCGGCGTGAGCCGGAACTCGACCGTCGATGCGCCCGCGGGCAGCTCGTCGCTTCCCGCGAATCCCCAGGAGACCACCACCCGGCTCGGGCGTTCGACGGCCAGGAACGTCCCTCGCACCGGATATCCGGCGATGTCGACGGCGAAGCGTCCGCCCGGCGTGGGGTCGAGGTCGGCGTGCCGACCCATCCACGCGGTCATGCCCTCGTTGGTGGTGAGGTAGCCGAACACCGTCTCCGGCGACGCCGCGATGTCGATCGAGTCGCGGAACTCAGCCATCGCCGTCGGCCTGTCTCGACTCGATCGCCGTCTTGAGGTCGGCCAGCTTCCCCGGCCAGAAGTCGTCCAGATACGACCGCACCGCCGCCAGTCCATCGGTGTCCACCGCGAACAGGTGACGCGTGCCCTCACGGGTGCCGACCGCCAGGCCGGCCCGGCGGAGCACTCCGAGATGGTGGGATGTCGTCTGCTGCGACAATCCGACATCCTCGGCGATCGCGCCGACCGGTCGTGGAGCGGAACGAATCGCCCTCAGGATCGCTCGCCGGTTGCCGTCCGCGAGCGCGCGCAGCGCCAGATCCAGCCCCGCCGCAGCCGCTGTGCCCATTCCGCACCTTCTCCCGCCCGCTTAATACAAGCTTTCATTTGTACTTATGGATATAGTAGTAAGAATCATCGCACCCCGAGGAGTCCCCATGCCGCACAGGCTGTCGCCCCACGCGCCCACGGTTCTTCGCGACTACTACCGCATCCTGGAGTCAGGAGCCGCCGCCTACGGGGACGGAGCCGCCCTTCGCGACCTGCTGACCGATCATCTGGACTTCACCGGCCCCCTGGCGGGTCATCGGCCCGACGCGACGGACGGCTTCCTTCGCGGCGTCGCCGGATTCATCGCCACGGTCCAGCGGATCGAGATCCTCCAGGACGTGCATGACGAAACGGGCTCGGCCGTCCTGTACACGGCGACGATGCCCGGCGGCCCGATGGCCTTCGCGGAGTTCTTCACCTTCGAGGACGGGCGCATCGCCACGTTGCACCTGCACTACAACGGCCCCGAGTACCTCGAAAAGGGCGGCCGGTGACAGCCCGGCGTCGGCAGTCGCCGCCGCGATCTGAATCCCACGCCGGCACCGTCGGTACGCGCGCATAGACTGAGCTGCCGCGGGTTGAGAGCACCGACGAAGACGTGCCTCGCCGGCCCGCACGAGATCGGAGCGGCGAAGTGGGAGTTCCCGGGTGGCTTGCCGACACGGTGGCGAAGGCGATGCAGCGCGCCCCGGGGAGCGCGAAGACGGCGCCGGAGATCGCCTTCGCCGAGATCCCGGCCGTCACCCAGTCCGTGACCGTGCAGACGCGGCACGGCGACGTGGCGGCGACCCTGTACGCCCCAGCGGGCGACGCTGCGGGCCGGGGAGTGCACATCAATCTGCACGGCGGCGGTTTCGTGATGCGGCATCCCGAGCAGGACGACCCGCTCTGCCGATATCTCGCCGCGCACGCCGACGTCACCGTGATCAACGTCGACTACACGCCGGCACCGCAGCTGCGAGCACCGGGCGCGATCGAGCAGGCACTCGACATCGCGCGCTGGGCGTCGGCGCCCGAGCGCGGGTGGGACGGCTCGCGCCTCACGATCGGCGGCGCATCCGCCGGGGGTGCACTGGCCGCCGGGGTCGCTCGCCTGGCGTGGGAGGGTGCGGGGCCGCGGATCGGGCTCCAGGTGCTGCTGTACCCGCCGCTGGATCTCACGGTCCCCGCACGGGCGAAGCGGCGCCCCGGGACGGAGTCCTTCCTGGTGCGGCTGGGGCCCTTCTTCGACAAGGCGTACGTCCCCGACCCGCGCCGGCGCGGCGACCGGCTCGTCTCGCCGGCCGGCGGAGGCGACACGCGTCCCCTCGACGAGATCGCGCCCGCGGTCGTCATCACCTGCGAGAAGGACATCCTCCGCGACGAGGGCACGCGGTACGCGCAGCGACTCGCCGCCGCCGGCGCACTGAGGGAGCATATCGACCTGCCCGGCGTGGGCCACGGGTTCAACATCCTCGGCACCGGACGAGACGTCGTCGTCGACGTGTACGACCGCATCGCCGGTCACCTCAGAGCGGCCTTCGATCCCGATCGCGACGTCCATCGCGGCTGACGACCACGACGTGCGCGGCGTCGCAGCGTCGGTGACCGGAGACGGCGCCGACGCCGACTTGCCCGTCCCCGGACGCCGCGACCGCCCCACCTATATGGTGGATGCGCAAGGAATTTCATATCGAATTCAAAGGGGACACACATGATCAAGTCCGGGTCGAAGATGACCAGGGCGGCACTGGGCGCCGCACTCGCCGCCGTTCTGGTGGGCGCACTGGCGACCGCCCCAGCCGCGCACGCCGCGACGGACGAGGCAGAGCTCTTCTGCGACCTCCCCGGCGAGGAGCTCGCCATCTCTCCCATCTCGGGCCTCGAAGACGGCCAGAAGGTGACGTGGCTGTCGACGGTCAAGGGCACGGTCCCCACCGAGTACACCGGCGAGTACGTCGGCAAGCTCGACAACGGACTCGGTTACGACGCGTCGGGCAACCCGCGCGACCTGCTGCTCGTCAAGCTCGAGGGCGACGTCGTCGAAGGCGGCGACGGGACGCTGCCCGCGGGCGTGTGGGCCGGGGCATCCGGTTCGCCCGTCTACGACGACAGCGGCGCCCTCATCGGCGCGGTCTCCTACGGGTTCAGCTGGCTCGCCGACAACGTGGCCGGGGTCACACCCGCCGCGTACATGAAGACGATCGGAGACCTGCCGGGCGTCAAGCAGCTGAACGCCACGGTCAAAAGGCAGGTCGACCGGCTCGTCGAAGAGACCCCCGAGGCGCAGGCACGGGCCACGATGCGGCCGCTGGAGCCCGTGCGCGTCACCCTCGGCGCGTCGACGGAGGACTTCGACGAGGCCGCGGCGAGGCTCTCCGAGAAGGTCGACGGCTATACGCCCGTGCGCCCGAGCGGCCTCGCGATCGACGGGGGCGTGGACGACGGAGCCGACTACCCGATCATCGCGGGCGGCAACATCGCCGTGTCCTACGCCTACGGCGCGGTCGGCTCGGCGAGCGTCGGCACCGTCACCGCGGTGTGCGGCGACGACGTCTACGCGTACGGCCACCCGAACAACTGGAACTCCTCGTTCGGCGCCAGCATCCACGGCGCGTCGGCTGCGCGCATCGTGCCCGACCTGGGCGGCGCCTACAAGCTCGTGAGCGCGATCGGCAAGCCGAAGGGCACCCTCGTCGACGACCGGCTCGCCGGCGTGCACGGCACGCTCGGAGCGCCCGCGCCCACCGTCTCGCTCACCACCGTCAGCACGCTGGGCGATCACACCAGCACCGCGGTGACCCACGTCTCCGAGAAGAGCGTGCTTCCCGACGCCGCGTACGCCCAGCTCGCGGTCGACGCCGAGCGCATGCTCGACAACGACTGGGAGGGTGCCGCGAAGGTCGTATGGTCGATCGCGTACGAGCGCGAGAGCGGTGAGCAGGGCGTGCTGAAGAACGCCAACCGGTACTCCAGCGGCGACGGCCTGCCCTACCTCGTCGGCATCGACGTCGCCACCGACATCGCGCAGCTGCAGGCGAACGCGTTCGAGGATGTCGAGGTCCTGGGCGTGAAGATCAAGACCACCTTCGCCCAGGGATACCGCGCCGCGCGGATCACCGGCGTCCAGCTGATGAAGAAGGGCGTGTGGACCACCGTGTCCGCCGGCAGCGTCACCAAGGTGACGCGCGGCAAGGTCTACTCGTTCCGCGCCGTGCTGAGCCCCGTTCCCGGCTCAGAGCGGGTCACCGAGTACAGCCCCTTCGCGGTGAACATCCCGCAAGGGGTCAAGAAGAACGTGCGGATGAAGATCGGCGCGTCCCAGCCGCTGCCCGGCTCGGGCGACGTCGGCTATGCGACGGACTTCGACGAGCTGGTCCTCCTGCTCGACCAGAACCTCCGGTCCGACATGATCGACGCGACGAGGACCTACGCCAGCCCGTCGGGACTCATCCACGTCTATCAGAAGCGGCTCGCGGCCCCGACGGTCGTCGTGGACGAGGGGAAGATCTTCTCCTTCACCCTCCAGGCATCCCCGAAGAAGTAGTCGAAGCGGCCAGCGGGCTGGCGGACGGGATCCGCTCGTCAGCCCGCCGACGGGCGCCCTCAGCCCGCCGGCTCGACGAGCTCGGCGCCCGCGTGCGCGAGCTCTGCGAGCGCGGCCTCGCTCGACCCGGGTGCGACGCCCGCCACGAGACCGGTGAGGATGCGCACCCGGCGGCCGTGCTCGATCGCATCGAGCGCCGATGCGCGCACGCAGTAGTCGGTGGCGATGCCCGTGACATCCACCTCGACCACGCCGTGCTCCTGGAGCACCTCCGCGACGGTCGAGCCGTCGTCTGCGACCCCCTCGTACAGCGAGTAGGCGGGCTTTCCCTGACCCTTCTTGACGTGGTGCGTGACCGTCGAGGTGTCCAGCAGCGGGTCGTACTCCGCGCCCGGCGTTCCCGCGACGCAGTGCACGGGCCACGTGTTCACGAAGTCGGGCTCGCCTGCGGCGAAGTGCCCGCCGTTGTCGCCCTCCGCGTCGTGCCAGTCGCGCGAGGCCACGATCACGGCGTACTCCCCCGCGTGCCCGGCGAGGTGGGCGGTGATGGCGGATGCCACGGCGTCGCCGCCGTCGACGCCGAGCGCCCCGCCCTCGGTGAAGTCGTTCTGCACGTCGACGATGAACAGCGCCTTGCTCATGACTCGAGGGTACGCCGATCGACGGCGGCAGCGCGTCGACGACGGCCGGGTTCAGCCGCGCAGCGCGAGGAGCATCCAGCCGCCGACGAACGATGCCGCCCCGAGGCCTGCGAGCGCGATCGCGAGCCGCACCGCGACGCGCACCGCGGGCGATCCGGGCACGAGCCGCATGCGGTTGCTCCAGCCGCGGCGGTAGTGGATGTCGGCCATCTCGCGGTCGCCGACGCGCTCCAGGTCGTGGCCGGTCAGCGGAGCCTCGTTGACGCCGCCGTCGGCGTCGATCCAGCGCACCACCCTTCCGCCCTCGACCGACTCGACGACCGCACGCGCGGGAAGCCACGTTCCGTCCGCGAGTCTCAGGACGAGCGCCAGGATGCCGAACACCGCCGCGCCGACGAAGCCCGCCCAGGAGAACACGTCGGCGAGCACGCCGAGGATGTCTGACGGGCCCTGCACGCTCTCTCCTCGAACTCGCCGTCCCGTGGATGCGGGCGCTCCATGCTCTCACCCGCATCGTAGGGCACCGCGGCGCGCGGCAACGGAACGAGGGATCGGCACGGCTCGATAGGGCGCACGCGCAGAGGCGCGGAAAGTGGAGCCGCCTTGGGGAATCGAACCCCAGACCTGTTCATTACGAGTGAACCGCTCTGCCGACTGAGCTAAGGCGGCGCGTCGCTTGCGCGATGCACGATCAACGATCCTACAGGGTCGCCGAGGACCCCGCGAACACGCCGGGGCTCACCCGCAGGTGAGCCCGTCCTCCGGCACCGTGCCGTCGAGGAAGTACGCCTCCACGGCGCCGTCCACGCACGTGTCGCCCTTGTTGTAGCCGGTGTGACCCTCTCCCTCGCGCGTGACGAGCACACCCGACGAGAGCTGGTCTGCGAGCGAGACCGACCACTCGTACGGCGTCGCGGGGTCGTTCGTGGTGCCGACGACGACGATCGGCGCCGCGCCGTCCGCGGCGATCGGCTCGCGCACCCCGGTGGCGGCGTACGGCCACTGCTCGCAGGGGTCAGGCCCCTTCCAGTACGGGGCGATCGTCGGCGCCTTCTCGTCCAGCAGCGCGTACGCGGCGTCGATGTCGGCCTGGTCGTCGTCGACGGGGTAGTCCATGCAGTTGTACGCGCGGAACGCCTCGGTCTGATTGCTCACGTACGTCCCGTCCTCCCGCTCGTAATAGACGTCGGCGATGTACAGCGCGTAGTCCGCGCTGCCCTGCAGCACATCGGTGAGCATCGCGGTCAGTGCGGGCCAGTTTCCCTCCGAGTAGAGCGGCGTGATGATCGCCGTCATCAGCGTGTCGGCGCCCAGCATCCGTCCGTCCGAGCCTTGGATCGGATCCCGGTCGACGCTCGCGAGCAGGCTCCCGAGGTCGTTCATCGCCTCGTCGACGGTCCCGCGGAACGGGCAGTCGCTGTCCTCCAGGCACGACTGCATGTAGGCGCGCAGCGCCGACTCGAAGCCGATCCCCTGCGTCACACCGACGTCGAGCCCCGAGATCGACGGATCGATCGCCCCGTCGAGCACGAGTCGGCCGACCCGCTCGGGGAAGAGCTTGGCGTACGTCGCGCCGAGGAACGTGCCGTACGAGTACCCCAGGTAGTTCAGCCGGTCGTCGCCGAGCACCGCACGCATCACATCCATGTCGCGTGCCGCGTTCTCGGTCGTGATGTACGGCAGGATGCCGTCGCTGTTCTCGTCGCACGCCTCGGCGAACTCCTGGTTGCGCGCCTCGATCTCGGCGGTCCAGTCGTCCGAGCCGCGCGCATCGGCGGGGATGTCGAACAGATAGGAGTCCATCCGCTCCGCGTCGAAGCACGCCACCGCCGTCGAGTCGCCGACCCCGCGCGGGTCGAAGCCGATCACGTCGAACTCCTCCTGCAACGCTGTGCCCACGGCGCCGTCGAGGTTCTCCTCAACGAGCTGGACCCCGCTCGCACCCGGGCCTCCCGGGTTGGTCAGCAGCGACCCGATGGCCTCGCCGCCGGTCGCCCTGTGGCGCACGACGGACAGCTCGAGCTCGCCGACGCCGGTGTCGGCGTAGTCGAGCGGCACCGTGACGGTGGTGCAGTCGAACTCCGAGCCGCACGACTCCCACGCCAGGGTCTGGGCGTAATAGGGCAGGAGCTCCGCTGCGACGCCCGTCGTGTCGGGATCGGAGCTCGCGGTCGAGCGCGGCTCGTCGGTCGTCGGGATCATCGCGTACAGGCACCCCGACAGGACGACGGATGCCGCGGCGACCCCGGCGACGACGGCAAGGGTGCGGCGGACGATGGTTTTCATGGGATCCTTCCGCTCGTGACGGTCACGAGCATGCTCTCCAGGGCGAGCGCGGGTGCGGCGTTCTGCTCGATGTTGCGGCGGGTCTCGGCGATCTGATCGAGCACGGTCAACGTGCGCGACGGCTCCCAGTGCGCCGCCAGCGCCCGCAGCTGCGGTTCGAGCTCGCGGTTGATGAGGCCCTCGGCGCGGTCGTACTGAAGCATCACGACGTCGCGGAACAGCGATTGCAGGTCGGTGAGCACGCGGTCGATGCCGTCGCGCAGGCTGCGCGTGGCGCGGCGCTTCTGGTCGTCCTCCAGCGCGTTCAGCTGCGCGCGCACCGCGGGCGGCACGGCGGCGCCCTCCGCGACGCCCACGGTGCGCAGCAGGCTCGCCCGCTCCGCCTCGTCGCGCTCGGCGGTGAGCGCCTTCGCGTCGTCGGTGGCCGCCTGCACGATCCGCGCAGCGACCTCCACGACCTCGCCGACGCCCCGCACGCCGAGCACGGCGCGCAGCGTGTCGTCGCGCCGCCGGCGCGCGTCGGCATCCGTCGCCAGCCGCTGGGCCATGCCGATGTGCCGCTGCGCGTGGCGCGCGCACTGCTCGGCGATCACGTCGTCGACGCCGGTGCGCTGCGCGATGAGCGCCGCGACATCCTCGATCTCGGGCTCGCGCAGCCGCAGGCCGCGCACGCGCGAACGGATCGTCGGCAGCAGATCGGCCTCGCTCGGCGCGCACAGCACCCACACGGTGCGCTCGGGCGGCTCCTCGAGCGCCTTCAGGAGCACGTTCGAGGTGCGCTCGACCATGCGGTCGGCGTCCTCCACGACGATCACGCGGTATCGCCCCAGCGCCGGCGCGAAGTACGAGCGCTCGACGAGCGCCCGCGCGTCCCTGATCGAGATGATGACGCCCTCGGTGCGCAGCGACGTGAGATCGGGATGCGTGCCGGCGAGCACCTGCCGCATCGCGGCCTCGTCACCGGGCTCGGCGATGAGCGCCGCGGCGAACGCGTAGGCGAGGGTGGACCGCCCCGAGCCCGGGGGCCCGGTGATGAGCCACGCGTGCGTCATCGCGGACGGATCGGATGCGGCCTCCCGCAGCGTGTCGACGGCGGCATCCTGCCCCCACACCGCACCCCAGGCGAGCGCGGCGGTCGTCGCCGCGATCGCCTCCATGCGCTCCAGCCTAAGCGCTCGGTCCGACGGGGCCGGCCGGACCGCTCAACGGCCGGAGGCGAGCGCCGCGGCGACGCGGTCGCGCACCGCGGCGGCGAGCTCGACGACGGGCCGGGCGGCGTCGAGCACGAGGAAGCGCTCCGGCTCGGCCGCGGCGAGCGCGAGGAACGCCGCGCGCACCCGCTCGTGGAACTCGCGGCTCTCGGCCTCGAGCCGGTCGAAGGGCTTGTCGTCGGCATCGAGCCGCGCGCGAGAGACAGCCGGGGCGAGATCGAGGAGCACCGTGACGTCCGGCAGCTCCCCCGCCGCCGCCCACAGCGACAGCTCGCGCACCTCGGTCGCATCCAGCACGCGGCCCGCCCCCTGGTAGGCCACCGACGAGTCGAGGTAGCGGTCCTGGATGACGACCTCCCCGCGATCCAGGGCGGGGCGCACGAGCGTCGCGATGTGATGTGCCCGGTCGGCGGCGTAGAGCAGGGCCTCCGCGCGCGGCGCGATGTCGCCGCGATGATGCAGCACGATGTCGCGGATCAGCACGCCCACC
>JASGDZ010000279.1:0-3628 GCA_047606835.1 Microbacterium sp.
ACCCGCGCACAGACACGACCGAAGATCCTCGACCGCGACCCGGCCGCATGGATCAACCAACCACCAGCCGACGAGATACAACTCGCCGCCTAACACCCACCGGCCTCACCCGCCTTGACAAATTCCGATCGAGCCCGGAGCCACGACATACCGTCCACCGTCTGCCAGGAGGTCCACCAAATCAAGCCAGGGCACGAGCGACGTCAAGTGCCCCTCGTACCGGAAGTACAGGTGGTGGCCCAACGGCGTGCGAACGAGAGGGTAGCGAAAGAGGTCGATCCCCGTTTCCGCGAGGTCGATCAGGGAGCCGTACCCACCGGATGACCACTCGGGAGCCTTCTTGGTGTCGAGGTCGATGACTCCAACGCCCTCGCCTGTTCTGATGCCCCAGTTGCATCCGGGGAACTCGGCGCGCCAAGCCTTGATCTGGGCAGGGTCGCTGCTGGCGCGGTTCTGCCATTCGCTGACAAGGGGTCGCTTCGTCCCATAACGAACCGGGAATACCCGGAGTCCGGCGCTCACCGCGTCACCCACACGAGGACGTGCCAGACGATCATGCTGCTCGACAGCGCCACCGCGGCGACGTTCACATGCTCGCGCCAGCCGGTTCTATTTGCAGACCTGGGGTTTCCTGGTCGAATTGAATCGACCCGTTTACGGGTTTGCACGTGCCTTTCGTGTTGGAGAGGGGCCGTCTTCCTTGTCGGGACGGCCCTTTTCTCATGCGTGGGAGGCATTGTCAGCCTCCGCTCCGAGAAGGATCGACACGAAGAGGTCGATGACCTTGTCTGTCAGCGCGTGCATGGTCTTGCGGAAGACGAGCCGGTTGTCGGCTTCGAGCTTGTCCTGGAACTGAAGCTCGATCTGCGTGGACGTGGCGTCGCGGAGGTACTTCTCCGTGAACCGCGTGGCAGCGTCGTACCATTCGAGCGGGTAGCCCATGCGGAACCAGTCGATGTCGCGGCGCGAGGCCTTCGGGACGCCGAACTCCGAGGCCAGCTCGAAGTCCTCGCCGTCGCCGGGCTCCTTGGCCAACTGGTCGAACGAGTCGGTCGTGTCGGACGTGAACAGCGCCGAGATGACGGAACGTCCACGGTTCCACTCGTTGAGCGTTGCGACGAACTCGTCGTAGATGCTGGCGAGCGAGATTCCGTCCGCCGTGTGAGTCAGAACATCGCGGCCAACATTGAAACCGCGGTCTGCCCCGTGGATGTCATGGATCAAGTCGACCCTCATGACGACTCCTATCGGTAGTGGTTGAATGCGCCATGACCGCGGGTCTGCGCTAGAGACACCGACTTGCGAGAGGGAGCTAGAGCTCGAACCTCTCCGCTCAGCGGATTCGCGGTCAACCACTGGTTTCCCGATACAACGATTGTATCAAGCGAGCGACCAGATGTATAACTTGATCTGGGGTTCTTACTTCAAGAGACGAGAGAGTCGGCGGTCCGCCAGGATCTTTCCCTTGGTCTGGCAGGTGGGGCAGTACTCCCAGCTAGAGCCGCTGTCTCCGCGGGCAACAGTCGATACTCTCAACTTGTCGGCGAAGAACACGCTGCGCACGGTGTCGGCGCAGACCGGACACGCCTCGCCGCGGCGGCCGTGCACCTGCATGCCGCGGCGCTTTGCGTCCTTGAGGTCGGCGGGCGGCTTGCCGGACGCCGCGGCGATCGCCTGCGTCAGCGTCTCGATCATCGCCGTGTGGAGTCGGTCGAGGTCGTCGTCGTCGAGCGTGGCCGCGATGGCGTACGGCGACATCCGCGCGACGTGCAGGATCTCGTCGGAGTAGGCGTTGCCCACCCCCGCGATCACCGCCTGGTCGCGGAGCACCCCCTTGATCTGGGTGCGGCGGCCGGCCAGCAGGCCCGCGAGCGTGTCCCGCGTGAAGCCGGGGTCGAGCGGGTCGGGGCCGAGGCGCGCGATGCCGGGCACTTCCGCCGGGTCGCGCACGACGTACACGGCGAGCGACTTCTTCGTGCCGGCTTCGGTGAGGTCGAACCCCGCCCCGTCGCCGAGCGCCACCCGCAGCGCGATGGGCGTGCGACCCGGCTTGACGATCGTCGTCGGCAGCCGGTCGTACCAGCGCAGCCACCCGGCCTTGGCGAGGTGGAACACGAGGTGTCCCGCGCTCGTGCGGAGGTCGACGAACTTGCCGTGGCGCGAGACATCCTCGATCTGCGCGCCCCTGAGTGCATCTATCGGCGGATCGTACGTCTTCAGCGCGGCGATGTTCGCGACGGAAGCGCGCGCGATCTCCACGCCGGCGACCCGGCCGCCCAGGAACTCGACGAGCCCCTGCACCTCGGGCATCTCCGGCATGGTGCCATCCTCGCACGGGGTGCCGACGCGGTCGGCGGCGGGTTCAGATGACCCCGCCGCTTGTGGACTCGGGCCCGGGGCCGGACGAGCGCGGACCCGTCGATCGGGCGAGCTGCATGTCCACGACGGCGCGGGCGACGGCGGCCCCGGGGAGCGGGGTGCTCGCCACGAGGGCGTCGATGCGCCGATCGAGGTCGTCGGGGCCCGTCGCGTCGACGAGGTCGTGGAGGAGTTGCGGGGCCACGAGCATCGCCTTCAGCGCGGCGACGATCGTCGCGTCGCCCGGAGTCGGCGGCACGTCGCCGGCGAATGCCGCCGCGAGCCGCTCGCGCACCCGTCGCTTCGGCAGCGGGTCGGCAGCGGGGGTGCGGTGCAGGCCGAACCCGAACAGCCTGCGTGCGCCCCGGCGGAGCACGCCCGCCTGCACGAGCGACTCGACGACCGCGATCTCCGGGTCGAGCCGGCCCCACCGGATGATGCTCTCCAGTGGGCGTGAGTCCTTGTCGGAGACGAGCTCGAGCCCGAAGTCGAGCACCAGGTCCTCGGTGAGCGTTCGCGAGAGCACCTGGACGCAGGGCGTGTCGCCGTCGGTGATCGCGATGCGGCCGGCGACGACGAGATCGGTCAGCAGAGCGGACGTGAGCCCGTGGCCGAAGCGCAGTCCGTGCACCTCGGGGTCGCCGTTCTCCCTCGTGAGGAGGAGATAGAGCTCTTCGACGGTCAGCATGACTCGAGCACCGCCCAAGGCTGGCGCGCGCGCTCGTCGTCGCGCAGCAGCCCGCCGATCCAGCCGTCGTAGCGGCCGCGCACGTTGTCGAGCCCCTGGCGCAGCGTCCCCTCGTACCGGAACCCGAGGGCACGGGCCGCGCGGGCCGAAGCGACGTTGCCCGCGACCGCGCGCCACTCGATGCGCACGAGGTCGAGTCCGTCGGGTGCGAACGCGAAGTCGATGACGGCGCCGGCCGCCTCGGCGAGGAAGCCCCTTCCGCGTGCGGGGGCCGCCATCCAGTAGCCGATCTCCGCCGCACCGCCGCGCGTCACGCGATGCAGCCCGATCATGCCCACCCAGCGGTCGTCGTGCCGGATGCCCCAGGTCAGCTCGGTCTCGGCATCCCACCACTGGGCGGCCTTGCCGACGAACTCCTCCGCATGCGCGCGTTCGTACGGCGACGGCAGCGTCGTCCAGCGCGGCACCTCCGGGTCCTGGGCCGCCGCGGTGATGGCTTCGACGTCCGCCGTCGTGGGGATCGACAGCTCGAGCCGCGGCGTGTGCAAGACGACGGGCAGCATTCCAGCAGATTACCCGTGC
>JASGDZ010000280.1:0-3855 GCA_047606835.1 Microbacterium sp.
CGCTCGCCGAGCTCCTCGCATAGCGCGCTCGCCCGCCCCCTCCTGCTCCCCTCGCCCGTCGCCGCCGCGCCCCTCACCCGCCCGCCGAGTCCATCCATCGCGGGCCGAGTCCATCCCCGAAGCGACCCCCGGAGGATGGATTCGCGAGCGGATGGGTGGACTCGGCTGAGGGGTGCGGAACGTTTCGGGTCAGGCGAGACCGCCGTCGACCGAACGCCCGTACTCTGCCGGCTCATCGGGGACGAGCACCGGCGTCTCGCGGTTGAGGCTCTCGCCGCGGAAGAAGGGCTTCGAACGCGGGAAAGCGAACCAGATCAGCATGAGGACGACGCCGAGGGCCAGGGCGCCGATGCCGATCACGAACGTGCCGCCGATGCCGAGCAGCACCGTGTAGCCGTAGTCCACGTCCCACATGTCGATCGCGGACTGGACGAACGCATACGTCAGCATGAGCGCGCCGAGGATCGGCAGCAGGAGCTTGTAGAGGAAGTTCCTGCCCGACGCGAACAGCTCACGACGGTAGTACCACACGCACGCGTAGCCCGTGATGGCGTAGTAGAACGCGATCGCGAGGCCGAGCGACAGGATGGAGTCCTGCAGGATGTTGTCGCTGATGAGCGTCATCCCCACGTAGTACACGACCGCGACGACGCCCATGACGAGCGTGGAGAACGACGGCGTCTTGAATCGCGGGTGCACGATCGCGAACCTCCGCGGCAGCGCCTTGTAGGCCGCCATGGAGAGCGTGCCGCGCGCGGTCGGCAGGATCGTGGTCTGCGTCGACGAGACGGCGGAGATGAGCACCGCGACCACGAGCACCCAGCCGAACGGCCCGAGGAGCCCGTCCTTGATGCCGAGGAAGAAGTCGTCGGCGTTGGCCTCGTTGCCCAGGCCCGTGCCCTCCTCCCCGAGCCCGGCGTACATCATGGCGGCGACGGTGACGCCGACGTAGGTGACGAGCAGGATGACGCAGGTCAGCAGCGCGGCGAGGCCCGGGATGCGCTTGGGGTCTCTCGTCTCCTCGTTGAGCGCGAGACACGTGTCCCACCCCCAGTAGATGAACAGCGCGAGCAGCACCGCCTCGGTGAAGCCCGACCACTCGTCGAACGCGAACGGGTTGAACCACGACCAGTCGAACGGCGTGGGGTCCGGCGCCGTCCCCGCGAAGAACTGCCACAGGGCCGCGACGACGAAGACCGCGAGCGCGAGGTACTGGATGCCGAGCAGGATGTTCTGGATCCGCTCGCCGATCTCGACGCCTCGCCAGCTGACCCACGTCATCAGGACGATGAACACGACTCCGGTGACGGTCACGAGCGGCACGTTGTCGGCGAGCAGCGCGTCGTCGGCACTGTGCACGATGCCGTCGACGAGCGCCCACAGGTAGATGCCGCCGATCTGCGCGAGGTTGGCGAGCACCACCATTCCCGCGACGGCGACGCCCCAGCCGCCCATCCAGCCGGCCCACGGCCCGAAGGCCTTCGTCGCCCATGTGAAGGTCGTGCCGCAGTCGGGGATCTCGTTGTTGAGCTCGCGGTACGCGTACGCGATGAAGAGCATCGGGATGAACGCGATCACGAAGGCGATCGGCGCCTGCGCGCCCACAGCCAGCACGACGAAGCCCAGCGTCGCGACGAGCGAGTACACGGGAGCCGTGGAGGCCAGTCCGATCACGGTGGATCCGAAGAGCCCGAGGGTCCCGGCCGCGAGCCCCTTCCCGTCGGGTCGGTGCAGGTCGATCGGCGTCGTGGCAGTCATGTCTGCACCGTAGGGTGTCGCCGGATCGCGCGTCAACACTCGCCGTCGGCTCCGAGCCCGGGCAGCCGCACGCGCTCGACCGCCCCCGTCGCGCGCACGTGCCACGCCCGGTCGTCGCCGACCGCGTAGGGCGGGAGCTCCCGCACGCCGGTCAGCCCGCGGAATTCCGCCGCGCACGCCGCCGCCACGACCGCGCCGCCGTCGGCGTGCGCGCGCTGCCACAGCCCCCACTGCCGCTGCCACCCGTCGGGTTCGCCCACGACGACGATCCGCTCCATCCGCGACGCGCCGCCGCGCCGCGTCGCATCTCCCGCGCGCAGGTCTTCGACCCGCGCCGCGGGAGGCAGCTCGTCGAGCCGCACCACGCGGTGGCCCGGCAGCGCGGCGGCGAGCGCAGGAGCGCAGGCGCCGGGCGAGCGCACGGCCAGCACCGACACCCGATCGCGAGGCTCCCACAGCGGCGGGGGCGGGCCGACCGTCGGCGACGGGGCACCGGCATCCACCATCGCGAACTGCATCATGCGCCCGCCCAGCACCGCACGACCGGGCGGCGCGCCCGCGTCGTACGCCGCCGGATCGCCGCCCGCGCCGACGTGGTCGAGCCGCGTCGCGTGCGGAAGGAGCGCGCGCTGCGGCAGGAGCTCGGCGATACGGCCCACGGGACCCGATGCGCGCTGCGCGGCCACCACGACGGTCAGGCGGTGAGCCCCGGCGCCGCGGACGACCCGTTCGAGGCGAGCGAGGAGCTCTGCCGCGTAGTCGGCGGGGAACGCGCCCGCGAGGGCGTCGAGGTCGTCGACGAGCACGAGGGCGCCGCGCGGTGCCGCCTCCGCGAGCGCCGCCACCGCGTCCCACGCGGCCTCGGGCGCGATCGGCACGCGCACCGTCGCGCCGGGCGCCTGCGCGGCGAGGAGCTCGAGCACCGTCGACTTGCCGCTGCGTGCGGCGCCGACGACCGCGATCCCGCGATCCACCCCCTGACGCAGCGTCACGACGGGCTGTCGCTGCGCCTCGGGCTCGTCGGCGATGCCCAGCACGAGCTCGTCCGGCGCACGCACGCCGCCGACCTCATCGAGCCGCAGGCGCGCGGGCAGCCCGGGCAGCCACGGCCGGTGCACGGGAGCATCGCGCGCAGCGGTCGCCGCGATGCGCTCCACGTCGGCGGGCTCGGTGAGCGCGATCCGCACGAGGCCCGGCCGCGCGTCGCCGGCGCGGCGGACGTACGCGAGACCTCGCGACGACGCGTCGCCGGGCAGCCGCGCCGCATCGTCGGTTCCGATCACGGCGCGGCTGTCGCCCGGCTCGGTCACGCGCAGGCTCACCCGCAGCGGACAGTTCGCCAGCAGTGCGTCGCGCACGACCCCGCTCACGCGCTGCGTGCCGAGCACGAGGTGCATTCCGAGCGCGCGACCGCGCGCGGCCACGTCCGCGAACACGGCGTGCAGTTCGGGGTGCTCGGCAAGCAGCGCGGCGAACTCGTCGACCACGATCACGAGGTGCGGCAGGCCGACGCGGGCGTCGCGGATGTCCCTGGCGCCCACGCGGGCCAGCTCTCCTTCGCGCCGGCGCAGCTCGGCGCGAAGGCTCTCCACGGCCCGGCGGGCCCCACCGGCGTCGAGGTCGGTGATGACCCCGGTGACGTGCGGGAGCGAGGCGAGCCGGTCGAAGGCGGTGCCTCCCTTGAAGTCGGCGAGCAGGAAGCTCACGTGCGACGGAGGTCTGGTCGCGCACAGCGCCGCGACCCACGTGACGAGCAGCTCACTCTTGCCGCTGCCCGTCACCCCGGCCACGACCGCGTGCGGACCGTCGGCGACGAGGTCGACGCTCGCCACAGCGACCCCCTCCCGGCCGATCGGCACGGCGAGCCCCTCCGCCTCCTGCGCAGCCCGCCCCGACGAGCCGGAGCCAGCCTCCAGCAGCTCGCACAGCAGCACGGACGCCGGCTCGGCGGCCGACGCGCTCGACGCCGACTCGGCGAGCCGCGCGGCGATCGCCGCCGCCTGCGCCGCCGACACGCCCTCCACCGCGAGCGCGAGTCGGTCGGGGCCGTGGTGCAGCTCGGCCAGCGCCGGGCCGGTGAGGGTCAGCACCGCCCCG
>JASGDZ010000281.1:0-4667 GCA_047606835.1 Microbacterium sp.
CCCTGACGGGACTTGAACCCGCGACCTCCGCCGTGACAGGGCGGCACGCTAACCAACTGCGCTACAGGGCCATGCGTCTTCAGTTGTGTGGGTGACCCCAACGGGATTCGAACCCGTGCTACCGCCGTGAAAGGGCGGCGTCCTAGGCCGCTAAACGATGGGGCCGGATGAACCCCTGATCAGGATCGATCCGGTGCTCACGCTTACCGACGCTCAAGCATACGCAATAGCGGACGGATCCGCCAATTCGCGAAGGTCCGGCGGGGACGCTTCCCATCCGGTCGGCAGCGGCGCATCATGAAGCGCGGGGATATTCCTTGCATCTGTGACTCATGTTGCTAGTGTGAAGGGCGTTATGTCGTCCGCATGGAAGGGAAGCGTGGGAGCCGACCAGTTCGAGGAGATCGATCCGGAGTGCGGTTGCGCGCCGAATCCGGCGGAGCGGCGCGCCTTCTGGCCCGCGATCGTGAACCGCCGCACGGCTCTCGGTGCGGGAGCGTTCGGCATCGCGGGGGCCATTCTCCTGGCCGCCCCGCAGCTTCCCGCCGCCTATGCCGCCAGCTACCCCTCATGGGACGACGTCGCCCGCGCCAAGCGCAATCAGAAGGCGAAGGCCGCCCAGGTCGCGAAGATCCAGGGACTCATCGAGGGTCTGCAGGACGAGGTCACCCGCACGCAGGAGATCGCGGATCAGCGGGCCGCGGAGTTCTACGACGCGCAGGAGGAGTTCTTCGACGCCGCCCAGCGCGCAGACGATCTGCAGTCGCAGGCCGACGCCCAGGCGGAGGTCGCGCAGGAGGCGGCGGACAAGGCCGCGCGGCTGGCGGTCAAGCTCTACCGCAGCGGCGGCGACGACACGTCTTTACAACTGCTGTTCGCCGGATCGGCGGCGGGAGCCGACGACCTGCTCGCTCGCCTCGGCCAGATGGACAAGCTCCTCGAGCACAACCAGGACGTCTATGCCGCCGCGGTGACCGCCCGCGACTCGGCGCAGTCGTTGAGCGACCAGGCCGTGGTGGCGCGCAACAAACGCGACGAGCTGCAGAAGATCGCGGAGCAGAAGATGGAGGAGGCGGCCGCAGCGGCGGATGCCGCGCAGGCGGCGCTCGACACGCAGACAGCCCACCTCGAGACCCTGGAGGCGCAGCTCGCCGCGCTCCAGGACGAGACCGAGAAGACCGTCGCCGCCTACAAGGCCGGCGTCGTCGCCCGGCGCAAGGCACGCGCGGAGCGCCTGCGCAAGGAGCGCGCGGCCGCGGCCGCGGCCGCCAAGAAGAGCAGCGGGGGCAAGGTCGTCTCCGGCGGATGGTGCCGCCCCAACGGAGGCAACATCAGCTTCTGGTACGGCAGCCGTCCGCTCATGTGCGGGCCGAGCTTCTGCGGCAGCACGTTCCACCGCGGCATCGACTTCGCTGGCGGCTGCGGCAGCGCGATCTACGCGGCGCGAGCCGGCCGGGTCACGATGGCCCAGTCGTTCAGCGGCTACGGCAACTACGTGCGGATCGATCACGGCCACGGCATCGGCACCGGGTACGGCCACATCAAGCCGGGTGGATTCGCCGTTCGACGCGGCGATCGCGTGAGCGCCGGCGATATCATCGCCTATGTCGGGAACACCGGCAACTCGTTCGGTTGCCACCTGCACTTCGAGGTGTACGTCAACGGCAACACGGTGAACCCGAAGCCGTTCCTCGCCAAACGCGGCGTCGACCTCTGAGGCCTCTGAGCAGACGGAGCGCTACAGGGTGTTCGGGGCCTCGCCCTCGCCCTGGGTCTTCGTCCGGCCCTCGTGCTCCTCGAAGCGCGCGAACGCCTCCGCCACGAGCCGTTCGGCCTCGGCGGCATCCGCCCACTCGTCGACCTTGACCCACTTGCCGGGCTCGAGATCCTTGTAGTGCTCGAAGAAGTGGCCGATCTCGTTCTTGGTCCAGTCGTCGACGTCGCCGACGTCCTGCACGTGCGCCCAGCGCGGATCCTTCGCGAGCACCGCCACGACCTTGTCGTCTCCGCCGGCCTCGTCGCTCATCTTCAGCACCCCGATCGGGCGCACCTTGGCGAGGATGCCGGGGTACAGGTCGCGGTCGAGCAGCACGAGCACGTCGAGCGGGTCGCCGTCCTCGCCGAGCGTGTTCTCGAAGAAGCCGTAGTTGGCCGGGTACCCCATCGGCGTGAAGAGGATGCGGTCGAGGAACACGCGGCCCGTGCCATGGTCGACCTCGTACTTGACCTGGCTGCCGCGCGGGATCTCGATGACGGCGTCGTACGCGCCCATGGGGTTGCTCCTTCGAAGACGGTGGAATACCGCCGACAAGCCTAGTCACGCGGCGGACACCTGCAGAACTCCGGCGGATGGGGGCGCGAACGTCCCGATTCCGGGCGCAGAACTCCTCGCCGGTCTGACGCGCCGGAGTTCTGCAGCAGTGCCCCCGGTACCGTGGGGGCGTGAGCCCTGCCGGACCCCTCCATCCCGCCGTCGCGGCGACCCGACGCGCCGTGCGGCGCGCGCTCAGCGGCTTCGACGGCGGCGCGACGGTCGTCGTCGCGCTGTCCGGCGGTGCCGACTCTCTCGCGCTCGCAGCCGCTACGGCCTTCGAGGCGCCGAAGCGCGGACTGCGCGTCGTGAGCGTCACGGTCGACCACGGCCTGCAGTCCGACTCGGCCGACGCAGCCGCCCGGGCGGCGCAGCAGGCCTCCGGTCTCGGGATCGAGTCGCGCGTCGTGCGCGTCGACGTCGGGGGCGACGGCGGTCCGGAGGCGGCCGCGCGCGAAGCGCGCTATCGCGCCCTCGCCGACGCGGCGGCTGAGGCCGGTGCGGCAGCCGTCCTCGTCGCCCACACGCTCGACGACCAGGCCGAGACGGTGCTGCTCGGGCTCGCGCGCGGGTCGGGTGCGGCGAGCCTGCAGGGGATGGCGCCCGAAGCCGAGGTGCTCGGCATCGCTGTGCTGCGCCCCCTCCTCGGCCTGCGCCGCTCGCAGACCCGCGCCGCGTGCGCGGCGCAGGGCCTCCAGCCCTGGGACGACCCGCACAACGACGACCCGCGCTTCGCGCGGGCGCGCGTGCGGCAGAGGGTGCTGCCGGTGCTGGAGGAAGAGCTCGGCCCGGGCGTCGCCGAGGCCCTCGCGCGCACCGCCGAGCAGCTGCGCGAAGACTCCGACGCGTTCGCCGACATGATCGACGAGGTCGTCGAGGACCTCGTCGAGCACGCCGAGGCGGGCATCTCGGTGTCCGTCCCTGCCCTCGCCGCCAATCCCGCCGCGCTGCGCCACCGCATCATCCGGCACGTCGTCGCGAGCGAGTTCGCAGTGTCGTTGAGTCGCGCGCACACCCTGGAGGTCGCCCGGCTGGTCACCGACTGGTCGGGTCAAGGGCCCATAGACCTGCCGGGATGCCGCGCCCGCCGCGTCGGCGGGCGTCTCGAGTTCACCGCCCGCTGAGGGGCGGAGGCATCCCCCGTCCCTCAGCGTCCATAGACTGATGCGCATGCGCGCAGCCGACATCGCCAACGACCTCAAGGAACTGCTGCTCACCGAGGAGCAGATCCTGGCCAAGCTCGATGAGCTCGCTGCCCGCGTCAGCGCCGACTACGAGGGCAAGGACCTCGTCCTCGTCGGCGTCCTCAAAGGCGCCGTGATGGTGATGTCCGACTTCGCGCGGGCCTTCCCGCGCAACGTGCCGATGGACTGGATGGCGGTCTCGTCGTACGGCGCCGGCACGAAGTCGAGCGGGGTCGTGCAGATCCGCAAAGACCTCGACACCGACATCCACGACAAGCACGTGCTCATCGTCGAGGACATCATCGACTCCGGGCTGACGCTGAGCTGGCTGCTGGAGAACTTCGCCGCGCGCGGCGCCGCGTCGGTCGAGGTGCTGGCGCTGCTGCGCAAACCCGACGCGGTGAAGGTGCACATCGACGTGCGCTACCTCGGCTTCGACATCCCGAACGAGTTCGTCGTCGGCTATGGGCTCGACTACGCCGAGGCGTACCGCAACCTGCGCGACCTCGCGGTGCTCTCGCCGCACGTCTACGAGTGACGTCGGGTACGCCGTGGGCGAATGCACAGACTCGCCATAGGGCGCCCGCGATACCCTGAGGCGCCATGAACGTGAAGAAGCTCACCCGCAATCCGCTGATCTACGTGCTGCTGATCGGCGTGTTCCTCGTCATCGGCTTCATGCTCATGTCGAGCCTGGGCGGAGCCAAGCAGATCACGACGCAGCAGGGCCTCGACCTCCTCAAGGGCACGACGGTCACGAAGGCCGTGAACACCGACGGCGACCAGCGGGTCGACCTGACGCTCTCCGAGTCCTTCGAGGGCTCGACGGACGTGCAGTTCTACTACGTCGAGGCGCGCGCGGACGAGGTCGTCGCGGCGATCACCGCCGCCGACCCCGAGGACGGGTTCAACGACAGCGTGCCGAAGGCGACGTGGTTCGACGGGCTGCTGTCGCTGCTGTTCCCGCTGCTGCTGCTCGGGGTGCTCTTCTGGTTCCTGCTCTCCAGCGCGCAGGGCGGCGGCAGCAAGGTCATGCAGTTCGGCAAGTCGCGGGCGAAGCTCGTGACGAAGGAGACCCCGACGGTCACGTTCGCCGACGTCGCCGGCGCCGACGAGGCCATCGAGGAGCTGCAGGAGATCAAGGACTTCCTGAAGGATCCCGCGAAGTTCCA
>JASGDZ010000282.1:0-3630 GCA_047606835.1 Microbacterium sp.
AGGTCGGCGGCGCGCTGCAGGGCAGCGCGGGCGGACTCGACCCGATCGGCGTGCGACGGCTGCGCACGGGGCTGCGCCACGCGGCGCTGCGGTCGTCGAGCGAGCGAAGCGACCCCCTCCGGTCGTTGAGCGAGCGAAGCGAGACGAAACGCGTCGACGCACACGCCCCGTCCCCCGACGACGTCCCCGTGCCCTCCGGCCGCGAGCTGCTCGCCTCCGCCCTCGCGCACCGCGCCGAGCTCGCCGTGCTCGACTCGCGCGAGGCGCGTCGCGCCGCGCGCGTCGCCGAGACGCTGGAGCTGCTGCGCGCCGAGCTGGCGCGCGGAGCCACGGTGCACGAGCTGCTGTGGATCGTGTGGGAGCGCAGCGGCCTCGAGCGCACGTGGGGAGAGGCCGCCCGCGGCACCGGCGTGCTCGCCGATCAGGCGAACCGCGACCTCGACGCGGTCGTGGGGCTGTTCCAGGCGGCGAAGAGGTTCGTCGAGCGGCGCGGAGAGGAGCTGGATGCCGGCGACGCGCTCGTGTTCGTGCGCAGCATCCGCGCCGCCGACGTGGCGGAGGACCGCCTGGGCGCCCCGGAGCGCGGCGACGCGGTGCGCGTGCTCACTCCCGCCGCGGCGATCGGCACCGAGTTCGACACCGTCGTCGTCGCCGGCGTGCAGGACGCCGTGTGGCCGAACACGCGGCTGCGCGGCAGCCTCCTGGAGACGTGGCGGCTCGCCGACGCCGCATCGCGGGCACTCGGCGACACGGGGGCGCCCGGCATCCTCGACCGCCGCCGCACCGCGCTGCACGACGAGCTGCGCCTGTTCGCCCGCGCCGCATCGCGCGCGCGGGCGCGCCTGGTCGTCACCGCGGTCGACGACGACGACACCGGGCCGAGCGTGCTCTTCGAGCTGCTGCCCGCCGCCGAGCAGGCGACGCGGGCGATGGAGCATCCGCTGTCGCTGCGCGGGCTCGTCGCACGCCACCGGCGGGCGCTCACCGATCGCGCGGCGCCCGTGGCCGATCGCGTTCGCGCACCGGGGCAGCTCGCGCTGCTCGCGCGGGCCGGCGTATCGGGAGCCGCGCCCGGCGAGTGGTACGGCATGCTGCCCGCCACGACCGACGCGCCGCTGCGCGACCTCCGCCGAGAAGACGTGCGCGTGTCGCCGTCGCGCCTGCACGCGCTGGAGGAGTGCCCGTTGAACTGGGCGATCGGCGACCTCGGCGGCGACGCCGGGGGGGCCGTGGCGGGGCTCGGCACGATCATCCACGCCGCGCTGGAGCACAGCACCGGCCCCGACGAGGCGGCGCTGTGGCAGTCGGTCGAGGCGCGCTGGGGCGAGCTGGAGTTCGAGTCGGCGTGGCGCGACCGCGCCGAGAAGACGCGCGCCCGCGACCTCGTGCACCGCCTGCACCGGTACCTGCACGAGTTCGAGGCCGGCGGCGGGCGGCTGATCGGCGCGGAGCCGCACTTCGAGGTGGCGATCCCGCTGGACGGTGCTGATGGACACGCCGACGCGCGGGAGGAAGCCTTCGAGCACGGCGTGATCCTGAGCGGCTACATCGACCGGGTCGAGCTCACGCCCGAGGGATCCGTCGTCATCGTCGACCTGAAGACGGGCAAGCGCGAGCCGCAGACGGATGCCGCCGTCGCCGACCACCCCCAGCTCGCCGCGTACCAGCTCGCGTTCGAGTCCGGCGCGATCGAGCAGGCCGCGGGGCTCGCCCCGGGCGGAGCGAAGCTGCTCGTGCTGCGGCCCACGGCGGCCTCGAAGGACTATGCGGCGCCCTGGCAGCCGCCGTTCGACGACGAGCGGCGCGCCGCGTTCGTCGGCCGCATCCGCACCGCGGTCGAGGTCATGCGAGGCACGCGCTTCGACGCGCCCTACGAGGAGCACTGCCGGGACGACCACTCCTACGGCCTGTGCCGCATCCACACGGTGAAGGCGGTGAGCGCGTCGTGACCGCGTTGTCGGCCGCCGCGGTCGCCGCCGCGCTCGGCCAGTTCCCGCCCACCGCCGAGCAGACCGCGGTCATCGAGTCGCCGCTTCGCCCGGCCCTCGTCGTCGCCGGCGCCGGCAGCGGGAAGACCGAGACCATGGCCGCGCGGGTCGTGTGGCTCGTCGCGAACGGCATCGTGCGCCGAGACGAGGTGCTCGGGCTCACGTTCACGCGCAAGGCCGCGGGCGAGCTCGCCGAACGCATCCAGCAGCGGCTGCAGCGGCTGTCGGAGTTCGAGCGGCGGGGACTGCTGCCTGCGCTCGGCGACCTGCACGCGGCCGGGCGGCTCGACGTGTTCTTCGCGCTGGAGCGCGAGCGGGATGCCGGCGACGCTCCGGCCGCGCAGCTCGATGCGCGCCGCGTGCGCGCGCTCGACGCGCTGGCGGCAGGCGTCGGTGCGCGGGCGGAGCCGCCTGACCCCGACGCGCTGCTGCACCGGCCCACGGTGTCGACCTACAACAGCTTCGCCGACAGCGTCGTGCGCGAGCACGCGGTGCGCATCGGACGGGATGCCGAGGCCGTCGTGCTGAGCGAGTCGGCGGCGTGGCTGCTCATGCGCCGCGTCGTGCTCGCCTCCGACGACGAGCGGCTTCAGACGCGCGGCGAGGCGCTGCGCAGCATCGTCGACGCGGCGCTGCGCATCGCGCGCGACGGCGTCGACAACCTCGTCGACCTCGACCGGCTGGAGGCGTTCCCTGCGCTGTTCGCCGACGTGCTCGACCGCCCGTCGACGCGGAAGGGCACCACGGTCTACGCCGACGTCGCGCGGGCGGCCGACAGCGTCGACGCGCTCGCCCTCCTCGCCGGCCTCGCCCGCGCCTACGACGCCGAGAAGCGGCGCCTGGGCGTGCTCGACTACGCCGACCAGGTGGCCGGGGCGCTGCAGGTGGCGCGCAGCCATCCCGCCGTCGCCGCTCAGCTGCGCGAGCGCTACCGCGTCGTGCTGCTGGACGAATACCAGGACACGTCGGTCGTGCAGACCGACCTGCTCGCCGCCCTCTTCGGCGGCACCGCGGTGATGGCCGTCGGCGACCCGCACCAGGCGATCTACGGGTGGCGCGGTGCGAGCGCCGGCAACCTGGGCGGCTTCGCGGCGGCCTTCGCCGCGGCGGAGGGATGCGGGGAGCACTCGCTGCTGACGAGCTGGCGCAACAGCGTCGGCGTGCTGGCTGTCGCCAACGCCGTGCTCGCGCCGCTCGCGGCGACCGCTCCCGTGGCCGTGCAGCCCCTGCGCGCCCGGCCGCAGGCGCCGCGCGGAGAGGTGGAGGCGGTGTTCGAGGCCGACCTCGATGCGGAGGCCGACCGGGTGGCCGCGTGGTTCGAGGACGTGCGGATGCGGCGGTTCGCCGCGGGCCGCACGACCACCGGGGCCATGCTGTTTCGCAGCAAGAAGCACATGGTGCGCTTCGGCGAGGCACTCGGGCGACGCGGCATCCCGCACCGCATCCTCGGTCTCGGCGGGCTGCTGTCCACGCCCGAGGTCGTCGACGTCGTCGCCGCGGTGCGCGTGATCAGCGACCCGACGGCGGGCTCGGCGCTCATCCGGCTGCTGGCGGGGCCGCGGTGGGCGATCGGGCTCGCCGACCTGCGCGAGCTCGCCCAGCTGGCGCGGCGCATCGCGACGCACGACACGGCGCTGCAGCC
>JASGDZ010000283.1:0-8495 GCA_047606835.1 Microbacterium sp.
CGTTCAGGGCGTCGCGCCCGTGCCCGTCGGCTACGGCCGCGTGGCGGACGTGGAGTTCGAGCCGGGGCGGATGACTCTCGTCGACGTGGCGGGCGTTCGCGTCGTCGTGCCGGTGCGCCACGAGTTCGTGCTCGGTGCCGATCTGGGAGGAGATGCGATCCATGGTGGATGAGGTGATGTGGGGCGTCTTGGGCGTCGCGCAGATCAACGAGGCGACGATTCCCGGCATCCTGCGGGCTCCGAACGCGCGGTTGGGCGCGATCGCGAGCAGGCGGCCTGGCGTCGCCGAGCGGGAGCGCGAGCGCTGGGGTGCCGCCGCCGCGCACACGTCGTACGAAGCGTTGCTCGCGGACGACGACATCGAGGCGGTCTACGTCCCCGTGCCCAACAGTGCGCACGTGGAGTGGACCATCAAGGCGCTGGATGCGGGGAAGCACGTGCTGTGCGAGAAGCCGATCGCCCTCGACTCGCGCGACATCGAGCGCATCGAGGATGCGGCGCGCCGGGCGGACCGGGTCGTGCTGGAGGCGTTCATGTATCGGTATGCACCGCGGTGGCGGGATGCCGTCGAGACGGTGCGCAGCGGTCGCATCGGCGACCCGCGCGTGGTCCGCATCGGTTTCGGGTTCAAGCAGTTCTATGACGGCTACAACATCCGGTTCGACGAGGCCGCCGGCGGCGGCATCATCTGGGACATGGGCTGCTACGCCGTCGACATGGCACGCACCCTCCTCGGTGCCGAGCCCCACGAGGTCGTCGCGACCGCGTGGTCGCGGCCGGGTGAAACGGTGGAGACGTCCTCCGAGGCAATCCTGTCGTTCCCGGGCGGGCGCCGGGCAGTCATCCACGCCTCGTTCGACTACCCCAACCCGTACAGCCAGATCGAGGTGGTCGGCGACCAAGGATGGGTCTCTCTTCCCGGGACCGGCATGCGAAGTGAGCCCTTTACGCGGCTGCTCGTGCATCGCTTCGGAGATGAGATCTTCCTGGACGGAGTGGAGCCCGAACTCGTGTCGTACCCGTACGTGGACACATACGCACGGGAGGTCGAGCACGCGGGCGAGGTGATCCGCGACCGGGCGCGGCCGGATCGCTCGCTCACCGACGCCTGGAACACCACGCGAGCCGTCGAGGCATGGCATGCCTCGACGCGCGGCGGAGCACCCGTCGTGATCGACGCACGCAGGCCATCCGACAAGGAGGAAACATGAGGAACTACAAACAGATCGCCATCGTCGTCAGGGATGTCTACAAGGCGATGGATAGCTGGTCGACGCTGCTGGGCGTCGGGCCATGGGACGTACGCCACTTCACGCAGGAGACCGTGCGCGACTTCGCCGTGGATGGCGCATCCGTCACGGAGCCGTTCGACTTCGTGTGCGCGGTGTGCTGGGTCGGCAACGTCGAGATGGAGCTCATCCAGCCGTTCGAAGGGCCGAACATCTACTGGCGGCACCTCGAAGAGCATGGGGAGGGCCTGCACCACATCAAGGACGTCATGCCCGACGAGGAGATCCCGGCCGTCGTCAAGCACTTCGAGGATGCGGGGTTCCCGGTCGTCCAGACGGGGTGGATCGACGACGACGTGCACTACTACTTCGACACGCGCGAAGCACTCGGGATTGTCTTCGAAATCGGGAACGGCGGCAAGATCGGCCCGCCCGCGCAGGTGTACGGGGATGTGTCGGCGGCCACAGGACCAGCCAAGGCCTGAGGCCTCGCCTAGACCAGATCGCGCCAGTCCACGTCCTCGTCCTCGGTGTCGTCCTCGCCGAAGGCGAGGGGCGACCCGCTCGCGGTGACGACGGGCAGCGACGTCGTCTCCGTCGGCGGCCCCATGATCGTCGCCTCGTCGCGGCGATGACGCAGCACGTCGTCGACGTACGAGCTCAGTGCCTCCGCGAGGGGCACCGACTGGCCGCGCGCCTGCGACATGTACCAGCGGTGCTCGAGCACCTGGTGGAACACCTCGGCGGGCTCCAGCTTGGCCCGCAGCTCGAACGGGACCGCCTTCACGATGGGCTCGAACACCCGCGTGAGCCACTCGTGGGCGACGAGCTCCTCGTCGTCGCCCAGCCGCGACACGCGCGCGCGGAACTCGTCGAGGTCGTTGAGCAGGCGCCGCGCCTGGTTCTCCTCGACGTCGAGTCCGGTGAGGCGCAGCAGACGACGCTGGTGGTGCCCGGCATCCACGACCTTCGGCGTGATCGACACGCGCGTGCCGTCGGGCTCGGTCTCGATCGACATCTCTCCGATGTCGAACCCGATGTCGTTGAGTCGCCGCACGCGCTCGGTGATGCGCCAGGTCTCGCTCGTCGCGAACTCCTCCCGATCGGTCAGCGCCGCCCACAGCGACCGGTACGACGAGACGATGCCGTCGGCGATCGCGATCGCGTCCACCCCGCCTTCGAGCCGGCCTCCGGCCTCCAGGTCCATGACCTCGCCGGCGACGTTCGTGCGGGCGATGTCGAGGTCGTGCTCGCGCTGGCCGGCGGTCAGCCCGCTCTCGTGCAGCTCACCGGTCTCGGCGTCGACGAGGTAGGCGGCGAACGCGCCCGCATCGCGCCGGAACAGGGCGTTCGACAGCGACACGTCGCCCCAGAAGAAGCCGACGGTGTGCAGCCGCACGAGCAGCAGCGCCAGCGCGTCGACGAGCCGCGTCGCGGTGTGCGGCCGGAGCGTCTGGGTGAACAGAGCCCGGTAGGGGAGCGAGAACTTCAGGTGCGCGGTGACGAGCGCGGCGGGAAGCGGATCGCCACCCGCATCCTCCCGACGGCCCGCGATCACCGCGACGCGCTCCACGCAGGGCACGTCGAGGCGGTGCAGGCTGCCGAGCATCTCGTATTCGCGGCGGGCCATCTCCTCGGTCGTCTCCTTGACGGCGACGACCCTGCCGGACAGGTTCGCGAAGCGCACGAGGTGGCGTGAGATGCCCTTCGGCAGCCACACGATGTCTTCGCGCGGCCACTCGCCGAGCGGCGTCGACCACGGAAGCGAGAGCAGGCCGGGGTCGACCGAGCTCGCCGTGATGCTCAAGGACGCGACCATGGGGTTCTCCGGGCGACGCGGGATGCGCCGCGGCGCGGGCCTCCTGAGGGGGAAGCCCGCGCCGCGGCGCAGAACCGATCAGGCCGACGCGATCGCCTTGTCGGTGAGACGCTCGCCGGTCTCCGCGTCGAACACGTGCACGTGGCCGGGCACCGGGGCGAGGACGACCTTGTCGCCCGCGCTCGGGTGGCGGCGGCCGTCGACGCGTGCGACGAAGTCGGTGCGCTTCCCGCCGATCTCGGCGTGGCCGTAGAGGTAGCCGTCCGCGCCGAGCTCCTCGACGAGGTCGACGTCGACCGTGACGCCCTTGCCGTCGGCCGGCGCGACCTGGATGTCCTCGGGCCGTACCCCGACCGTGACCTCGGAGCCGTGCGCCTTGCCGAGGGTGTCGGCCTCGATCGGCACCACGAGGTCGCCGAGCTTCACGCCGCCCTCGGTGAGGCCGGCCGGGAAGAGGTTCATCGCCGGCGAGCCGATGAACCCGGCGACGAAGACGTTGCTGGGCCGCTCGTACAGCTCGCGAGGCGAACCGACCTGCTGCAGCAGGCCGTCCTTGAGCACCGCGATGCGGTCGCCCATCGTGAGCGCCTCGGTCTGGTCGTGGGTGACGTACACGGTCGTGACGCCGAGGCGGCGCTGCAGGGACGCGATCTGCGTGCGCGTCTGCACGCGCAGCTTGGCGTCGAGGTTCGAAAGCGGCTCGTCCATGAGGAACACCTGCGGGTTGCGCACGATCGCGCGGCCCATCGCGACACGCTGGCGCTGACCGCCCGAGAGCGCCTTGGGCTTGCGGGTCAGGTACTGCTCCAGGTCGAGGATCTTGGCCGCCTCGAGGACGCGCTTGGCGCGCTCCTCCTTGCTGACACCCGCGATCTTCAGGGCGAAGCCCATGTTCTCGGCGACCGTCATGTGCGGGTACAGCGCGTAGTTCTGGAAGACCATCGCGATGTCGCGGTCCTTCGGCGGGACGTCGGTCACGTCGCGATCGCCGATCAGGATGCGGCCCGAGTTCACCTCTTCGAGACCTGCCAGCATGCGCAGCGTGGTGGACTTGCCGCAACCGGAAGGGCCGACCAGGACGAGGAACTCCCCGTCTCCGACCTCGAGGTTGAACTTGTCGACCGCGGGGCGTGTGCCCCCAGGGTACAGACGGGTTGCGTTGTCAAACGTGACGGACGCCATGTTCTCTTCTCCTTCACCGGCAGGTACGTGCCGGACGATCCGTAGTGAGGAATGAGCGGGGGCCTACCCGCACGCCCACCGTCGGGCGCGTTCCCCAGTATGACAGAACCGGGCCGCCTGCACCTGGGTATTTCCCAGCCTCGCTCACTAGCATCGGGGAGGCTGCCGCGGCCCGAGCGGCGCACCCGGATCTGGTCCGGGACAGGGATGCAAGAGGTTTCATGTCGAGCGACGAGACTCCGAACGCACCGGCCACCCGCGATCGCCGCGAAGCCGTGCGCGAGAAGGCGCTGCAGGTGCGCGCGCAGCAGTCCAAGGCGCGCACGGTCCGCCGCGCCTCGCTGACCGCCGGGGCCCTCGTGGTGGTCGCTGCGGCCGCCGTGGTGGTGACCTGGGCGGTGACGTCGGCGGCGTCCAAGCACGACCTGACCCCGTCGAACATGACCGACGACGGCATTCGCATCGAGTTCGTCGGCCCCGTGAACGAGTCCGTGGACACCGGCGGCGGCGTGCTCGCGGGCGTCACGCCGAGCGCGACGCCGACCGCGACGCCGTCGGCCACTCCGACCGCGCAGCCGGAAGAGGATGCGGTCGAGATCAGCGTCTACGTCGACTACCTGTCGCCGGGAGCGAAGCAGTTCCAGCTGGCCAACGCATCCCAGTTCTCCGATTGGGTGTCGCAGGGTGCGGTGACGCTCACCTATCACCCGGTCGCGCTCCTCACGCCGAAGTCGAACGGCACCAAGTACTCGCTGCGCTCCGCCGCCGCGGCGGCCTGCGTGGCGACCTACGCGCCCTCCGCGTTCTACGCGTTCAACCAGGCGCTGCTGCAGCGTCAGCCGGCCGTGGACAGCGACGGATACTCCAATGACGAGCTCGCCGCGATGGCGCAGGCCTCGGGGGTCGACGACCCGAAGCGCGTGCGCGCGTGCATCGAGGGCCAGGACTTCGCCGCATGGGTGCAGGACGCCACCGAGCGCGCGCTCTCCGGTCCGCTGCCCGGCACGGACGGCGTCACGCTCACCGGCGCCCCGCTCGTGCTCGTGAACGGCCAGGTGTACGTCGGCGCCCTCGACGATCCGATGGAGTTCTCGCAGTTCGTGCTGACGCTGTCGAGCAACGCCTACTACAAGGCCGAGCCGACGCCGACTCCGACGCCGTCGGCGACGCCGAGCAAGTAGCCGCACGCCGTCTGCGGGGCGCCGTAGACTGACGGTCTGCCGACTTGGCGCAATTGGTAGCGCACCTAACTTGTAATTAGGGGGTTACGGGTTCGAGTCCCGTAGTCGGCTCTGCGGCCCGGTCGCTAGGGCTTGTCCGGCCGCGGCATGCGGCTGAGGTGGTGGCGCGCATCGACGGCCTTGCGACGGCCGGGGCGCTTTCCCACCGGCTTGCCGCCGACGTAGAGCCAGCCGAGCAGCTCCTCGTTCTTCGCCAGCCCGTGCGCCTTCGCGACGGCCTTGCTGCGCGTGAAACCGCCGGTGCGCCAGATGACGCCCCATCCGGCCTCGTCGAGCAGCAGGCTGAGCACGTGCGCGACCCCGGATGCCACGGCCTCCTGCTCCCACCGCGGCACCTTGTCCCCCGGTCGATAGCTGGCGACGACGGCGATCAGCAGCGGGGCGCGCAGCGGCTTGTCGGACGGATCCCGGTGGCCCTCGGCCTTCGCGATCGCGGCGCCCAGGAGCTCGCGGTCGCCGCCGCGCAGCTCGATGAGCCGCCACGGTCGCAGCGAGGCGTGATCGGCGACCCGGCCCGCCGCCGACACGAGCGTCTCCAGCTCGGCGCGCGAGGGCGCGGCATCCGTCACCTTCGACCACGACCGGCGTGCCCGCACCGCTTCGAGCGCGCCGCCGGAGGCGTGCGAGGTCGTGGAGGTCATGACTCGGGGGTGAAGCCGAGCGACAGGGAGTTCATGCAGTAGCGGTCGCCCGTGGGGGTGCCGAAGCCGTCGGGGAACACATGGCCGAGGTGCGAGCCGCAGCTCGCGCAGCGCACCTCGGTGCGCACCATGCCGTGGCTGCGGTCCTCGATGAGCTCGACGGCCTCGGGGCGCACCGACTCGTAGAAGCTCGGCCACCCGCAGTGCGAGTCGAACTTCGTCCCGCTCTGGAAGAGCTCTGCGCCGCACGCCGCGCACGTGTACAGGCCTGCGCGGTGCTCGTCGAGCAGCTCGCCGGTCCACGGGCGCTCGGTGCCCGCCTGGCGCAGCACGGCGTACTGCTCGGGCGAGAGCTCTTCGCGCCACTGCGCGTCTGTCTTGTTCACTGCGTAGGTCATGGACGCCCCTTCTGCCACCACCATTCAACCCGACCGGCGCGCCCACTGTTCCGATCCCGCCGCTTCCGATCTTCGCGCAGCAGCCGCCCGGGCGGCGGAAGTCCGGTTCCCGGGAGTGGCGCGCGAGCGTACCGGCATCCGCCGGTTAACGTGGAGGCGTGCCCCTCTCCGACCGCGATCGCGACATCCTCGCCTTCGAAGCGGAATGGCGCAGGCACCGCGGGGCGAAGGAGGAGTCGATCCGCGCCCAGCTGGGCCTGTCGCCCGCGCGCTACTACCAGCTGCTCGGCCGCCTCATCGACACCGTGGAGGCGCTCGAACACGATCCGATGCTCGTCAAACGACTGCGGCGCGTGCGCGACGCGCGTCAGGGCGAGCGCCGGGCGCGGGCTGCGGCGGCCGCGCGCTGACGTTCGCGGCGTGCCGCCCGCGGCTTCGCTGAAGGGACCACATAGACGCTGCGGGTAGCATCGTGGAGTGCCGACAGAGTCCTACCCGCGCGATCGCTTCGACGAGATTCCCGCGCAACGCGGCAGGATTGGCGCCCATCGGGCGGAGAACCCGCGCATGCGCGCGGGTGTCGTCCTTCTGTGGGCCGTCGCCGCGACGCTGGCGCTGGTCGCGGCGGGTGTCTTCGGCACGCTCGTCGCGTCCGGGCGCATCGACCTGACACCGCCGGTGGCGAGCTCGAGCGGCACGCCCGAGCCCACCGTCACGCCGGTCGTCGACACCTCCTTCTCGGTGCTGGTGTTGAACGCCACCCCCGTGGAGGGGCTCGCCGGCCGTCTGGCCGAAGACATCGTCGCCGCGGGGTGGGAGTCCGCGCAGGTCACGGCGGGCGAGGCCGGCTCGGACGACTTCCGCGTCACGACGGTGTACTACTCGGACCCCGAGGACGAGGCCGCCGCGGCCGGACTCGCCGAGGTCATCGGCGGCGCGGAGATCGAGGAGAGCGCCGACTACCTGCAGAGCTCCGACCAGAAGCAGCTCACCGTGGTCATCGGGCTCGACCGGGTGGCGTCGTCGAGCCCGACACCGTCGTCGTGATCCCCGGATGCGGGGGCGCGCGACCGGGGCGCCGTCGCTGCGCGGTCGCGCGCGCGGGCTACCTTCCCGGGTGACCCCCCTTCGCCGCGTCGCGACTGCGCTCGCGGCGGCTGCGGCCGCATCCCTGCTGTTCGCCTGCGCACCCGCTCCTTCGGCGTCCTCGACCGCGACGGCGGCGGTCGAGGACACGCAGACGCCGACCCTGACGCCCAGCCCGACCCCGGCGCAGGCGCTCTCGCCGCTGCGCGGCACGGTCGTGCCGGAGTCGTCGATCACCAAACCGGCGCTCGCGGCGGAGATCGACAACCACTGGGATGCCCGTCCGCAATGGGGGCTCGAGCGCACCGACCTCGTGGAGGGCGGGCCGACGCGCTATGTCGCGGTGTGGCATTCGGACGTGCCGGACGAGATCGGGCCGATCCGCAGCATCCGTCCGATGGATCCCGACATCATCTCGCCGCTCGTCGGCGTCGTGGCGTATTCGGGCGGCGCGGCGCGCTGGTCGAAGGCGAGCAGCACGGCGCCGACGCTGAGACAGCTCGATGCGCGACAGACGCAGCAGCGTGTCACGCGCTGTGAGCTGTCTCACGGGCGCGCGGCCCGCGGCGGGGACGTCGGCGCGCGCGGCCCGCGGAGCACGCCCCGCGCGCGGCTTGCACTCGACCCTGCCGAGTGCCAGAATGGGTTAGCACTCCATCTTGTTGAGTGCTAATACCGAAAGCCCACGTCCGGGAGGGACGACATACACATGGCAAAGATCATCGCTTTCGACGAGGAGGCCCGCCGTGGCCTCGAGCGCGGCCTGAACACCCTGGCCGACGCCGTCAAGGTGACCCTGGGCCCCCGCGGTCGCAACGTCGTGCTCGAGAAGAAGTGGGGCGCCCCCACGATCACGAACGACGGCGTGTCGATCGCCAAGGAGATCGAGCTCGACGACC
>JASGDZ010000284.1:0-4360 GCA_047606835.1 Microbacterium sp.
ACGGCAACTATCCGCATCACGCGCGGCGGCTCGCCGACATCCTCGGCGTCGCCCCCGACGCCGCAAGCGACGACGTCGCGCGCGCGATCGCGCGGTGGGATGCGGCCGCGCTGGAGGATCGGGCGGCCGAGACGGGCGCGATCGTCGGAGCCGTCAGGGAGCCCGCCGCGTGGGACGCGCATCCCGAGGGCGTCTGCGTCTCCCGCGATCCGATCGCCGTCCTCCGCCGGGAGCAGGGCGCCGTCGGGCACGAGCCCTGGCGATCGGGGGCCGCAGCGCCGCTGGACGGCATCCGCGTCCTCGATCTCACCCGCGTGCTCGCCGGTCCGATCGCCGCGCGCGATCTCGCCTTCGCCGGCGCCGATGTTCTCCGCGTCGACTCGCCGCGGCTTCCCGAGATCGAGGCACAGCACCTGGAGACCGGGCACGGCAAACGGTCCGCGCTCCTCGATCTCGCCGATCCGACAGACCGCCGCACGTTCGACGGCCTGCTGGCGACGGCCGACGTGGTGCTCACCGGGTACCGCCCCGGATCCCTCGACCGTCACGGGCTCTCCCCCGACGCCCTGCGGGAGCGGCGGCCCGGACTCGTCGTCGGCGCCGTCGGCGCGTGGAGCGAGCACGGCCCGTGGGCGCAGCGGCGCGGTTTCGACAGCATCGTCCAGGCCGTCACGGGCATCGCGATGCGGGAGTCCCCCGACGGTCTTCGGCCGGGCGCCCTGCCCGCCCAGGCGCTCGATCACTCCGCCGGGCACCTCCTCGCGGCGGGTGTCTGCCTGGCGCTGGTCGAGCGCTCACGCGACGGCGGCGGCGCGTTCGTGCGGCTCGGCCTCGCGCGCCTCGCGCACGAGCTCCTGGGCTCACCATCGGCCGGACACGAGACGGACGCCGCCCGCGCCTCGGTGCCCACGCTCCAGACCGGACGCACCCCTGCCGGAGACATCACCACGCCGCTGCCGCCGTTCACGTATCCGGGCGGGCCGTCCGACTACCCCGCGCTGGCCGGGCCCTGGGGTCGGGATGCCCCGGCGTGGCGCTGATCGCGACGAACCTCCGCGCGGCGCCGACGGTGCCCGTCCAGAGGATTCATCGGCGTAGCACAGCGTTCTGCGCCGCGACGCGGCTATCTTCGGCACGTGAGCACCCTCGTGGCCGAGCGGCCGGCCACGCCGGCCGAGCCGTCGCGCCCGGTCGCCTCCGCTGCGTCGGTGCGCCGCATCCCGGTGTGGCCGATCGGCCTCGTCCTGCTGGGCATCGGCGCCGCCCTGCTCACGACGTGGTCGGTGTGGACGGGCTCGCGCTCGGACTACTACGCGGCGATCGCGCTGTCGATGAGCCAGAACTGGTCGAACTTCTTCTTCGGCGCCATGGATCCCGCCGGCACCGTCACCCTCGACAAGATCCCGGGGTCGTACTGGATCCCCGCGCTGTTCGTGAAGGCCTTCGGCTTCTCGACGTGGGCCGTCGTGCTGCCGAACGCACTGGCGGCGGTCGGCGCGACCCTCCTCGTCGCGTTCACCGCGAAGCGGCTCCTGAACCCCGTCGCGGGACTGTTCGCCGGCGCAGTGGTGGCGACCACGCCGATCCTCGTCGCGGTCGCACGGTCGAACCAGCCCGAGACGTTCTTCGTGCTCGGTCTCGCCGCCGTCGCGTGGGCCTCGGCGAAGGCGCTCACGAGGAGAAGCTTCGGATGGCTCGTGGTCGCGGGGCTGTTCATCGCACTCTCCTTCCAGACCTACATGCTCGAGGCGTGGGCGGTGTGGCCGGCGCTGGCCGCGGCGTGGCTGTGCACCCGACAGCCGTGGCTGCGCAAGCTGTGGACCGGTGCCGTCGCGGGCGTCGTGAGCCTGGCGGCATCCCTCTGGTGGATCGCCCTCGTCTCGCTCGTCCCCGCCGACGCGCGGCCCTACATCGGCAGCACGCTGGGCAACAACCCGTGGGAGATGGTGTTCGGCTACAACGGGCTGGGCCGGTTCGGCGACGCCACCGAAGACGCGAGCGCGTACCTCTCGTTCACCCCGCGATACTCCGGCGACGCCGGCGTGTTGCGGCTGTTCAACGAGCAGCTCGCGGGGCAGATCGCGTGGATGCTCCCGACCGCGGCGCTCTCGGTGGTCGTGCTGTGGGTGCTGCGCTTCCCGCGCCCGGTGACGGTGCTGCTGACGGTATGGCTCGCGACCTTCGCCGCGATGTTCTCGGCCGTCGCGGGAATGCATCAGTTCTACACGGCGGCCCTCGCGATCCCCATGGCGCTGTCGATCGGCCTCGCGTTCGCCCTGGCCCGCCGCCGCGAGAAGCGCTGGCCGCAGCTGGCGATCCTCGGCGCCGCCGCGGCGACCGCGCTCGGCATCGGGTTCTCATACGGCGGATACTCCGTGCCCGTGTCGCTCGCCCAGGCGGCACTCGCCGGGTGCGCCGCGTGCGCGATCGTATGGGAGAAGCGGATGCCGCGCGCCGCGCGCGGGTGGATCTCCACGCTCGCCATGGTCGGGATGCTGCTGACCCCGCTGACCTGGTCGGCGGTCGCGATCGCGAACCCGTCGGCCATCAACCCCGTCGCCGGAGGCGTCGAAGACGTCAGCACCGGCGGGCGCAGCGGAACCGGCGGCGATCAGAGCGCCGGCGGATCGCAGACAAGGCGCGGGAGCGAGAGCAGTCGAACCGATCGCGACTCCACCAGCAGCAACGGGCAGAGCTCCCGCGGCAGCGGGCAGAGCTCCCGCGGCGACGGGCAGAGCTCCGGCGGCCGACAGAGCGGCACGAACGACGGGCAGGGCAGCTCCAGCCGCGGGCGCGGCGGAACCCGCGACAGCACCGGTAGCGGCAGCGGCAGCGGGCGGAGCGGAACCGGCGACGGACAGACCGGAACCAGCCGCACGGCGCGGGGGCAGGGGACTCGGGGCACGGGCAGCGACGACGCCGCGCTGATCGCCTACCTCGAAGAGAATCAGAACGGCGCCAGCTATCTCGCGGCGACCTTCGGCGCGCAGTCGGCTGCGGGCCTCATCATCGCCTCGGACGGCGGATCGTTCCTGCCCATCGGCGGCTTCAACAGCCGCGACGCGGTGCCGACGCTCGAGCGTTTCCAGCAGCTCGTCGCCGACGGCGAACTGCGCTACGTGATCGTCAGCAGCAGCGGAGGAAGCGGGCAGAACAGCGGCACCGGGACATCCGCCGAGATCCGGTCCTGGGTCGAGGACAACTGCACCCAGGCGACGGATGCGCCCACCTCGACCCTGTACGAGTGCACGGGGTAAGCGCTCGGCGCTGTGTGCGGGAGGCGCGTCGCGCCCGGTCATGACCGAGCCATGACCGAGCGGTGTGGTGCCTGGTCAGCCGGACGTCGCCGCCGTGTAGGCGTCGTTGAGGAACGACGCGAGCGCGTCGGCGTCGCCGGGATCGCCCGTGTAGACCGAGCCGGCCGCGACGACGAGCGCACCGGAGGTCACGCCCGCCCCATCGCTCGCGTACGGGACGGATGCCGCGGCCCGCTCGCTCGCCGCCGTCGCCCACGGTGTGAAGCCGCCGTCGCCGATGCAGTCGGTCGCATCGGCGTCGGTGACGCCCGCCGTGCTCGCGGCGTCGACGAGGTCGGACGCCGTGACAGCCGTGCCGGAATCCGCGCCGTCGATGCCGAACTGCATGATGCCGTCCCACATCGCGAAGGCGCTGTCGGGCTCCGCGTCGGCGACGCATCCGAAGGCCGCGACCGCGGCCACCGCGTCGGTGTTCGACGTGTCGAGGGCGACCGGGTGCAGCTCGACGCTCACGTAGCCGGCGACCACATATGCCTCCAGCACGTCGCCGTTGGCAGACCAGAACGCCGCCGCATCCGCCGAGGTCGGGTCGAGGTAGACCTGGATGTCGAGCACGCCCGTGGTGGAGACCGTGGAGACGTTCGCGGTGGGCTGGTCTCCGTAGGCGAGCGCGTCGGTGGCGGTGTAGGTCATCGAGGTCGAGTCGCCGGCGCTCACCCACTGCAGGCCGTCGCTGATCATGTTCTCCGGGCCCGCGTTCGCGGCCGCCTCGGCTTCTGCGGCGGCCTCGGCGGCGTGCTCCTGGGCGCCGTGCACGACCGCGTACGTGCCGACCCCTGCGGCCGCGACGACCGCGAGACCGCCCGCCGTCCACCCGGCGATACGGCGTCGGCGCCGCAGGCGCGCGAGACGCTCGCGCTCGGCTCGCCGGGCCTCGCGCACGAACGCGACGCGCTCCTTCTTGGTCATTCCCTCGACGAGCGCGCGATCGACCGTGAACTTCTCCGCCACGACAACCCTCTCCGCCGGCACGCGCCGGTCACGGCGAGGCTAGGCGACGTACCTCGGCGACGGATCTGCGTGACATATCAACGCGCTATGGC
>JASGDZ010000285.1:0-2861 GCA_047606835.1 Microbacterium sp.
CGGCGTCGCGCACCGCGAGCACGGCCCCGGCGAGCGCGACGACGGGGTCGCGGCGCAGCGACATCGGGGTCGTGCCGGCGTGGTTGCCGGCACCGGAGAACGTCGCACGCCACCGGCCGTGCGGGATGATCGCGGTCGCCACCGCGAGCGACGAGCCGCGGTCGACGAGGTCGCGGCCCTGCTCGACGTGCAGCTCCACGAACGCCGCGAGACGGCCGAGCCGCGCGGCGTCGGCGCCGATGAGCCGCGGGTCGTGGCCCGCCTCCGCCCAGACCTCTTCGAAGCGACGGCCGCCGGCGTCGGTGCGGTCGGCGAGGGCGCCGAGGCCCAGGTCGCCGACCATCAGCTTCGACCCCAGGCACGGCGCGTTGAAGCGCGAGCCCTCCTCCTCCGCGAAGACGCACACCACGATCGGGCGGGCGGGCGCGAAGCCGGCCGCCCGCAGCATCCGCACCGCCTCCAGCGCGCACACGACGCCCAGCGGGCCGTCGTACGCGCCGCCGCCTGGCACCGAGTCGAGGTGACTGCCGGTCGCGATCGCACCCTGGGCGGGGTCACCGGCATCCCACCACGCCCACAGGTTCGCGTTGCCGTCCCGCTCGACCCGCAGGCCGAGCGCCGCCGCGCGCGCGACGAACCACGCGCGCAGCGCGAGGTCGGCGTCGTCGAAGAGGTGCCGCGAGTAGCCGCCGCGCACCGGGTCGCGCCCGATGTCGGCGATCTCGGCGAGCAGCGCGCTCGCGGTCACGCGTCGGGCTCCAGCATCGGCACGGTCAGCCCGCGCTCGCGCGCGACCTCCCTGGCCCGCTCGTAGCCGGCGTCGACGTGGCGCATGACGCCGGTGCCGGGGTCGTTGGTCAGCACACGCGCGAGCTTCTCCGCCGCGAGCGGGGTGCCGTCGGCGACGGTGACCTGCCCGGCGTGGAGCGAACGGCCGATGCCGACCCCGCCGCCGTGGTGCAGCGACACCCACGACGCGCCGCTCGCGGTGTTCAGCAGCGCGTTCAGCAGCGGCCAGTCGGCGATCGCGTCGGAGCCGTCGGCCATCGCCTCGGTCTCGCGATACGGCGAGGCCACCGACCCGGCGTCGAGGTGGTCGCGGCCGATCACGATCGGGCCGGCGAGCTCGCCTGCGGCCACCATCTCGTTGAACTTCAGTCCGGCCAGGTGCCGCTCCTGGTACCCGAGCCAGCAGATGCGCGCCGGCAGCCCCTCGAAGTGCACGGTCTCGCCCGCCTTGTCCAGCCACCGCCGCAGCGCGCGGTCGTGCGGGAACAGCTCCGCGACGGCGCGGTCGGTCTTGGCGATGTCCTCCGGGTCGCCCGACAGCGCCACCCAGCGGAACGGGCCCTTGCCCTCCGCGAACAGCGGCCGGATGTACGCGGGCACGAACCCGGGGAACGCGAACGCCCGGTCGTAGCCGCCGAGCTCCGCCTCGCGGCGGATCGAGTTGCCGTAGTCGAACACGGCGGCACCGGCATCCTGGAAGCCCACCATCGCGCGCACCTGGGCCGCCATCGACGCGCGCGCCCGCTCGGTGAACCCCTCCGGGTCGGCGGCCGCGGCATCCTTCCAGTCCTCGAAGGCGACACCTGCCGGCAGATAGGCGAGCGGGTCGTGCGCGCTCGTCTGATCGGTGACGATGTCGATCGGGATGCCGCGGCGCAGCAGCTCGGGGAAGACCTCCGCCGCGTTGCCGACGACTCCGACGGAGAGTGCCTCGCCGGCGTCCTTGGCGGCGAGGACGCGTGCGACGGCCGCGTCGAGGTCGGTCGTGTGCTCGTCGAGGTAGCCGTGCTCGACGCGGCGCGCGAGGCGCGACTCGTCGACGTCGACGATGAGCACCGCGCCCCCGTTGAGGGTCACGGCGAGAGGCTGCGCGCCGCCCATGCCGCCGCATCCGCCGGTGAGGGTGAGGGTGCCTGCGAGGTCCGGCCCGCCGAGCGTGTCTCGACACGCCGCTTCGCGGCTACTCGACAACCGGTCAGTCGCCCGCTTGGAAGCGAGCGACCTCGCCACGGCGGCGAACGTCTCGTACGTGCCCTGCAGGATGCCCTGCGTGCCGATGTAGATCCACGAGCCCGCCGTCATCTGCCCGTACATCGTGAGGCCCAGCGCCTCGAGTCGGCGAAACTCCGGCCACGTCGCCCAGTCGCCGACGAGGTTCGAGTTCGCGATGAGCACGCGCGGCGCCCACTCGTGCGTGCGGAAGACGCCCACGGGCTTGCCCGACTGCACCAGCAGCGTCTCGTCGGGCTCCAGCTCGTCGAGCGTGCGCACGATCGCGTCGTAGGCCTCCCACGAGCGGGCCGCCCGCCCGGTGCCGCCGTAGACGACGAGGTCTTCGGGGTGCTCGGCGACCTCGGGGTCGAGGTTGTTCATCAGCATCCGCTTGGCGGCCTCGGCGCCCCAGCTCTTCGCGGTGCGCTCGCCGCCGCGCGGCGCGCGCACGGTGCGGGGGGCGGCAGTGCGGATCTCGGTCATGGCTCTTCCTTCCACGGCTGTTCGTTCGCGAGGAGCTGGACGCTCACGAGGAGCGATCCGGCTCCCCATCTCCTCGGTGGTGAGCAGGCCCGAGAGCGGCGGATGCCACCGCGCCCGACGCGACGAGCCCGGTCACCGTCTCCAGGTCGGGGCTGAGGAACCGGTCGGGCCCGGGCCCGGCGACGCCGGCTCGGCGCACGAGGTCGCGCACGGCGCCCGTGCCCGGCCCCGGCTGCAGCGGCGCACGCAGATCGAGGGCGCGGCACCCGGTCACGATCTCAACCGCGAGCACGCGGGCGAGCCCGTCGAGCGCGCGGCGGAGCTTGCGGGCGGCGGCCCAGCCCATCGACACGTGGTCCTCCTGCATCGCCGACGAC
>JASGDZ010000286.1:0-4894 GCA_047606835.1 Microbacterium sp.
CTACCCCTACATCATGTTCGAGGACACCGTGAACCGGGCGAACCCGATCAAGGGCCGCATCAACATGTCGAACCTGTGCAGGATCTCCGAGCACAGGTTCGACATGTTGATGCGGCCCTTGATCGGGTTCGCCCGGTTCACGGTGTCCTCGAACATGATGTAGGGGTAGCCCGACTCGAACTGGATCTCGGCGAGCGTCTGGAAGAACTCGCGCGCGCCGACCTTCGTCTTCTTGATGCGCGCGTCATCCACCATCTCGTGGTACTTCTCGGTCACCGAGATGTCGCCGAACGGCACGCCGTAGACGCGCTCCACGTCGTACGGCGAGAACAGGTACATGTCCTCGTCCTTCTTGGCGAGCTCGAACGTGATGTCGGGGATGACGACGCCGAGCGACAGCGTCTTGATGCGGATCTTCTCGTCGGCGTTCTCGCGCTTGGTGTCGAGGAACCGCATGATGTCGGGGTGGTGCGCGTTCAGGTACACCGCCCCGGCGCCCTGGCGCGCGCCCAGCTGGTTCGCGTACGAGAACGAGTCCTCGAGCAGCTTCATGACGGGGATGATGCCGCTGGACTGGTTCTCGATCTGCTTGATCGGCGCCCCCGACTCGCGGATGTTGCTCAGCAGCAGCGCCACGCCGCCGCCGCGCTTGCTCAGCTGCAGCGCCGAGTTGATGCCGCGCGCGATCGACTCCATGTTGTCCTCGATGCGCAGCAGGAAGCACGACACCAGCTCGCCGCGCTGCGCCTTGCCGGTGTTGAGGAACGTGGGCGTCGCCGGCTGGAAGCGGCCGGAGATGATCTCGTCGACGAGCGCCGTGGCCAGCTCCCGGTCGCCGTCGGCCAGGCCCAGCGCCGTCATGACCACGCGGTCCTCGAAGCGCTCCAGATAGCGCTTGCCGTCGAAGGTCTTGAGCGTGTAGCTCGTGTAGTACTTGAAGGCGCCCAGGAACGTGTCGAAGCGGAACTTCGCCGCATAGGCGCGGTCGGTGAGCTGCTGCACGAACTCGAACGGGTACTTGGCGAGCACCTCGGGCTCGTAGTACTCCTTCTCGACGAGGTAGTCGAGCCGCTCGCGCAGCGAGTGGAAGAACACCGTGTTCTGGTTGACGTGCTGCAGGAAGTACTCCCGCGCGGCGCGCCGGTCGGCGTCGAACTGGATGTTCCCGTCGGCGTCGTACAGGTTCAGCATCGCGTTGAGGGAGTGGTAGTCCATCCCCTCGAACGCGGGGTCGTGCTTGAAGTCTGTCCGGGTCTGGGTCACTGCTGCTTCCACCATCGTTCCAATCCAGCGCTCACGCGCTCGACGTCTTCCGCCGTGCCGAAAAGCTCGAGCCGGTACAAGTGCGGCACGTGACACTTGCGGCTGATGATGTCGCCGGCGAGGCAGAAGGCCTCGCCGAAGTTGGTGTTGCCGGCGGAGACGACTCCGCGCAGGAGCCTGCGGTTGTGCTCGTCGTTGAGGAAGCGGATCACCTGCTTGGGGACGGCGCCCTTCTCCTCGTTGCGGCCCTGGCCGCCGCCGTAGGTCGGGGTGACGAGGACGAAGGGCTCGTCCACCGTGAGCGCGTCATCGCTCGCGTGGAGCGGGATCCGCCGCGCCGGCAGGCCCAGCTTCTCGACGAACCGCGCCGTGTTGCCCGACACGCTGGAGAAGTAGACCACAAGCGGTGCCTGCGTCAGTGTCGCGTTCATGATGCACCTCCCGTCGGTCGCCTGGCGAGCGGAGCGAGACGCCTCAGGCGAGGCGCGCGGCGAGCTCGTCGATCTTGTCGGGCCGGAAGCCCGACCAGTGGTCCTCATCGGTGATGACGACCGGCGCCTGCAGGTAGCCGAGCGCCTTCACGTGCTCGAGCGCCGCCGGGTCTTCGGAGAGATCGTGGATCTCGTAGTCGATGCCCTTCGAGTCCAGCGCGCGGTAGGTCGCGTTGCACTGCACGCAGGCGGGTTTGGTGTAGACCGTGATCGTCATGTCGACCCGTCTCTCCCTTCACATCCGGCAGACCCCCCGCCGGGATAGCAATACTACATATGGGTACCGACATCGGGAAGGACCACAAGGGCTAGTAGTTACAATCGTGTAGTTTTCCACCGCCCTCCCTCGGTACAACACAGCTTGTCCACCGTTTCATCCACAGGTCGAGGGGTTCGCCGAAACCTGGAAAATCCCTGAATCCCGGCACTTTCGGATGCCGGTCGCAGACCCTCTCCACAGCTGCGAACCTACGCGGGGGTTCCGACATCCGGATTCCTGTGGAAACCGCGCCTTCGGCGTGTCGCGTCGTCGCCCGGCCGCTCGTCGGAGAATCGCGCCGACGTCGGAGGATTCAGCAGGAATCCTCCGACAAACGCGCGCATCTCCGACATCACGGCGACATCGCGCAGCGCAGCGGGGGCAGAGCGGCTCGTAGGCTGAGGGGCATGCCTGCACCGGTCATCCTCCCCCGCCTGTCGTGGGGCTCGCCCGACTCCGCACGACGCGCCCTGCTCGTGCACGGGCTCGGCTCGAACGGAGCCCTCATGTGGCGCTTCGGCGTCGCGCTGGCGGATGCCGGCTGGCACGCCGTCTCCGTCGACCTGCGCGGGCACGGCACCGCGCCGCGCGCGCTCGACTACACGCTCGCCGCGTACGGCGCCGACGTCGCGGCGACGCGCCCCGACGACGACGGGGCGTGGGATCTCGCGATCGGGCACTCGCTCGGCGGCGCCGCGGTCGTGCTGGCCGCGGCCGCCGACCCCGACTGGACCCGGTCGCTCGTGCTGATCGACCCGGGCCTGCACCTCGACGACGCCGACCGCGAATCGGTGCGGCAGGGTCAGGAGGCGTCGTTCGCCGACCCCTCCCCAGCCGCGGTGCGCGCCGAGCATCCGCACTGGCACGAGCAAGACATCGAGCTCAAGGCGATCGCCGCGCAGCAGGCGAGCCGCTGGGCGGTGGAGCAGACCAGCATCCAGAACCCGGAGTGGGACGTGCGGGCGGACGCCGCGTGCGTCGCCGTGCCGACGCACGTCATCGCGGCAGACCCCGCCGTGTTCTCGATCTTCCACGGCGCGCTCGCCGACGAGGTGCTCGCCGCGAACCCGCGCTTCACGATGTCGGTCGTGACCGGAGCCGGGCACTCGCCGCATCGCGACCTCCCCGACGAGGCGATCGCACAGCTTCTGGCCGTGCTCCCACCCGCTCGTTGAGCGAGGCCCGCAGGGCCGAGACGAAACGCGCCGATCGTCTCAGCTCAGCCCGAGCTCCCCGGCCAGGGCCTCCAGCGCCGGCAGCGGATCGTCACCCTGCGGCAGGAACTGCACGCACACGTGGTCGGCGCCGGCGTCGAGGTGTCCGCGCACGGCGCCCGCCAGCTGCGCGGTGGTGCCGTGCGGCGCAAGCGCGTCGACGGCGTCGTCGGTGGCGCCGTCGTCGAGGTCGGCAGCCGTGAAGCCGTGGGCCTCCAGGGTGCGGCGGTAGTTCGACAGGCCGAGGTAGCGGGCGAGGAACCCGCGCCCCGTCTCCCGCGCCGAGACCGGGTCGGCGGCGGGCACGAGCCGCTGCTCCGGCGCGACGATCACCCCGGGGCCGACGACCTCCCGTGCGAAGGCGGTGTGCACGGGCGTGGTCAGGTAGGGGTGGGTTCCGGCAGAGCGCTCGGCCGCCAGCCGCAGCGTGCGCGGACCGAGCGCCGAGACCAGGCGTCTGTGCTGCGGCACCCCCTCCGCGTCGAGCACGTCGAGGTACGCCGCCATGGCCGCGAGCGGCGTGCGATACACGCCCGCCAGCGACTCGGGGTGCCCTACCCCCACGCCGAGCACGAACCGACCAGGGTGAGACCTCTCCAGGCGGTGGAAGGACGCCGCGACCTCCGGGGCGGCATCCTTCCAGATGTTCACGATGCCGGTCGCCACGACGACGCGGGAGGTGGCATCCAAGAGCTCCTCCGCGATCCGCAGGTCGGCGTCGGGCGATCCGCCGATCCAGATCGCGCCGTATCCGAGGCGCTCGGCCTCGGCCGCCAGCTCGGGAGTCAGCAGGGCGCCGGAGCGCCAGAACCCGATCGGGCCGAGGGCGGGGGTCGAGGCGATGGGGGTCATCGGGTCTCCGTTCGGTGCGGGAATGACAGGGTGAACGACGTCGACCCGCGACTATTCCCAGAGCCCGAGCCGTTCCGCCTGTCGCGCCGCGTCGACGGGCGAGCCGATCGGCGTTGGCCGAAGATCGGAGATCTCCTGAAATTCGGATGCTGCGCCGGGAATCCTCCGAATCCCGCCAGATCTCCGTCTGCCGGCAGAGCCGATCGGCGCGCCCTCTCGGCACGAGCGGGGAGAAGAATGGGACCGTGAGCGACCCCGCGACGATTCTCCCCGACGAGCTCCTGCAGCGCTTCCGCGAGCGCGCCGCGGTGCACGATCGCGACAACACGTTCCCCGAGGCCGACCTCGCCGAGCTGCAGGCCGCCGGCTATCTCGCGATCCTCGTGCCGGCGGAGCTCGGCGGCGGAGGACTCGGGCTCGCCGAGGCATCCGTCCTGCAGCAGCGGCTCGCCGGCGCCGCGCCGGCCACCGCGCTCGCGGTCAACATGCACCTGGTCTGGACCGGGGTCGCCAAGGTGCTCGCCGATCGCGGCATCGACGATCTGCGCTTCGTGCTCGACGGCGCCGCGAACGGCGAGCTGTTCGCGTTCGGCATCAGCGAGGCAGGCAACGACCTGGTGCTGTTCGGCAGCGACACGGATGCCGCCCCGCAGCCCGACGGCTCGTACGCGTTCACGGGGACGAAGATCTTCACGTCCCTCGCCCCGGTGTGGACGCAGCTCGGCCTGCACGGGCTCGACACGACGAGCCCCGACGCGCCGAAGATCGTCTACGCCTTCGTGCCGCGCAGCGACGCCGTCGTCACCCGCGACGAC
>JASGDZ010000287.1:0-6991 GCA_047606835.1 Microbacterium sp.
GCGCGGCCCGCGCGTGCACCCGCAGCGGGGCGCCGGCCGCGGCGCGGATGCCGCGCGGCGGGCGCACGACGACGCCCCCCTTGAGGCGCACGACCGCCGTCTCTGCGAAGAACACCAGCTCGCGCAGCAGGTTGCCGCGGTCCAGCGGCACCTCGCCCGCCTCGAAGACGAGCACCGGCCGGCTCGGCGCCGACGCCAGCAGCCACAGCCATCGCGGGACGCTGCGCTTGGAGCGCAGCGTGACGGCCTCGGGCGGGATGCCCAGCTGGCGCAGCCACGCGTCGGGGGCGTCGCCGACGTAGACGACGAGCTCGTCGGAGGTGCCGCGCGCCCAGTCGAGCGTGCCTCGGCGGATGAGCGCGTCGCCGAGGTTCCCCGCAGGGCCGGTGAGCGAGACGAACGTGCGGGTGGGGCGAGTCGGATCGCCTTGCCGGTGCAGCACGGGGGTCTACACCAGCAGATTCACGTCCGGGACGATCATCCCGCGAGCTTCCCGAACTGGGCGTCGTTGACGTCCTTGATGGAAAGCCGCTGCTCGTGCGTCGCATCGGGGACCAGCCGCGCGACATCGTCCTCCAGCGTGAGGGTGGTTCGCATGCCTACATCATGACGCGCAGTCATGTGGGCATCAAGACGCACACCGTGGCGATCGACGAGCCGGGCGCTCATCCATGGCCCACCCCTCTAGGAATCGAGCAGCGCGGAGTGCGCGATCGCGTGAGTCAGCGCCGTGCGCAGGGACACTCCGAGTCGCCCCTCCCGGACAGGGAGATAGCCCGCGGTCGGTCGCCGGGTGCGGCGGGCAGCCCTCAGCGCGCAGGCGAGGGCGGCGCCCAACGCCTCGGGAGTGCCGTCGGCGGCGATGATCCGGGGATGCATGCCGTTGCGGGAGCCGTCGACCTCGTTGGTCACGGCGAACGCGCCGGACACGGCGAGGTCGAACGGAAGGTGACTGGGATGAGGCGTCGCCTGAAGCGTGAGACCGACGTCGACCTCGGAGATCATCGAGAAGTAGGCGTCCCGTTCGAGCACCCCGAGATTCCTCACCGTGACCCCGCCGAGGTCCAGGTCGGGGCCGGCTTCTCCGGCCATCACGAAGTCGACGTCGCGGCTGTCCACGGCCAGGTCGTCGACGAGGCGACGAAGTGCCGCCGCGCCGAGCCCGAAGAGGTTGCGCGCCTTTGACGGTCGCCCGTAGAAGAACACCGTGGCGCGGGGTCTGGGGCGGCGGGCGTATGCGGCCAGCATGAGGTGTCGAGAGTCGAAGCGGGGCGCGAACACGTGTCGCGGATCGACGGGTCCGAAGCCTTTGCGCTCAAGATACGACGCCACTTGGCGGGTGTTCACGACGGGGGTGAAGCCCGCTTTGTACGTGGACTCGGCCGCGTCGCGATCGGTGGGCGAAGAGCAGAAGTCCGGCTCGTAGTCCTGCACGAGATAGAGCACGCGTCGAGGGTCCACGGAACCGGCGCGGGCGGCCAGGTCCAGTGCGTGCGCGGTCATCCAGTGCGTGGCGATCCAGATGTCGTCGAAACCGTACGTCGTGGATTCCAGGTCGTCGTCGCAGACGATGCGCCACGTGACATCGGGGAAGTGCGCCGTCAGCCATTCGAGCCGCGCTCGAGTGAACGATTCGCGCTGAGCGTCGCTGAGTCGGGTCGGCCGCAGGAGGAGCAGCCTGACGTCTGTCTGCGCTGCCGCGCTGACCATGCTGGCCGCGTCGAACGCGGTCTGCACTCCCGCGAAGACAGCGCCGGGGGTGAAGTCCAGCAGCAGCAGATTGACCGCGCGCCCCGTGCGCGCCAGACGCAGCCCGGACAGCGCCCGTGCAAGCGGGTTGCTGCTCACCCCCGGGGAGGCGTTCGCGGAACCTGACGTGGACACGCGCGCCTCCGTGGGTGTTGCGAACTGAATCGGCCCCATACCGCTGTTCGAGCCGAGGACATGGGTGCTGCACGTGATGGGGTACCGTGGTGGGGGTCCCACGTCTGGTCGCCGCGGTCGCTCATACCGTGTCACAGGGCGTGACTGATCCTATCGACTGAGGAGACCTGCCGTCGATGTCGCTGTTGGTGGTGATGGCGCACTTCGATGTGGCGCGCACGCTCCGCCCGCACACTCTGTCGGCGCTCACGAACTACGCGGATGCGGCCGACCGAGTCGTCGTCGTCTCCGCAGCCGGTGTGCGGGAGCAGGACCTGGACCTTCTTCCGCCGCGCGTCGAACTTGTGGTCAGGTCGAACTACGGATACGACTTCTTCAGCTACAAGTGGGGGCTTGACGTTGTCGGCGACTATGCGGCCTACGACCGGATTCTGCTGGTCAACGACACTTTCATCGGTCCGCTGGTGCCCGCCGCGACGATCCTGTCCAGCGGGCAGGCGTCGGCATACGACCTGATGGGCGCGACGTGGTCGCACAACCACGGCGGTCATGCTCAGAGCTTCTTCGTCACGGTGACGGGCGCGGTGGCGCGGTCGAACGCGTTCCAGCGGTTCTGGCGCGACATGGTGCCCGTGTCCGAGCGCAAGTCGGTGATCATGAAGTACGAGGTCGGCATGACGGCGGCCGTCACGGACGTCGGTTTCGCTGCGGGAGGGTACTTCCAGCCGACCGCGAAGGAGGAAGCGCTGGCGATGGAACGGCGACGGCATCAGGATGCGGTCCGGCTGGTCAGCGGATCGGGAGGCAGGGTGGTCCGTGAGGTTCGTCCGTCATCGCGTCATCAGTTGCGCGGTTACAACCCGGCGATCGCGCTCGCGGACCGGGCCCTGTTGGATGCGCGGCTGCCCGTGATCAAGTTCGACACCCTGCGGTTCGACCCCTACGGCCTGGATGCGGCGACTCTCCTGCGCGAGGCCGAGGTCTGCTTCCCGGAACACCTGGACGGAGTGCGCGACTTCCTGCGTGCGACGCGGCCGAACTACCCGTTCCGTGCTCGTGAGCACAACGCGCTCACCGATCTGCCGGCGCTGGAGCGCGCGGGTCTGGGCTACTGCCTGGACGAAGAGTATCTGGCGGATCGAGCCCGGGAGGGGCTGCCTGTATGAAGATCACGCGCTGGGTCGTTCTCGGGGTGTTGGCGATCGCGGTCGTGGCCGGACTCGGGGTCTCGGCCGCGCTGTCGCCCGCGTGGGCAGTCGTCCTGCTGGGCGTGTTGCAGCTCGTCGTTCTGGCACTGCTCGTCGACACCCGTCGAGTGTTGAGCGTTCGGATGCTCTCCGCGATGCGGAACTTCGAGCACCGCCTCAACCGCCGGTTGTCGGGCGGCGCTGCGCGCCAGCGCCGGGGAACGGCGTCCACCGCGCCGGCGTCGGCGAGCGCGTCGGCCCGAGAGGTCGACTCTCCGCCCGGCGCGACATCCCACTCCCGTGACGTCCAACTCGTCAAGGCGTCTCTCATCTTCGATCAGGAGTGGTACGAGACGCAGATCGCGGGTTCTTTCAGCTCCCTCGACCGCGCGATCAGCCACTACTTGACCCGTGGGCGACGCAAGGGCTTCAGCCCCCATCCGCTCTTCAGCCCGGCGTGGGTGCTCCCCGGTCGTTGGTCGCAGCAGGACCAGGATCCGCTGATCTCCTATCTGAGAAACCAGGATGCCTTGCAGGAGCGGCCGACATCGGTGTTCTTCGATCCCGCGCATCTCGATGATCGGCTTCCGCCGGATGAGTTCGGGCCCCTCACGAGCTTCCTCCGCGAGCGCGGGAGCGACGCCCCGCTTCCCTACGATGCGGAGGGCATCCATGCCCGCGCCGGGATCACGCTCGACGAGGTGCGGTCGTTCCTGCTCGAACAGTGCGACCGGTGGCGGCAGCGCGAGCTCCTCCTCGCACCCACCCGGGGCAGCGAGGACGCGCCCGCAGTCCCCCAGGATCTCATCGCCGCCCGAGCCGAGCTGACCTCGCGTCGCGATGACCTGCCACTCGTCTCGGTGATCCTTCCCACGTGGAATCGTGCCGGGCTGTTGCGTGCGGCCATCGACTCCGTCGTCCGTCAGTCCTATGCGCGATGGGAGCTGATCGTCGCCGACGACGGATCGATCGACGACACATTGCTGGTGCTGGAGGCACTGGCGGCGCGCGATGCGCGCATCGTGCCCCTGCCACTGCGACATGTCGGTGTCAGCAGCGCCCGCAACGCGGCGCTCGCGCGAGCGACCGGCGACTACGTCGCGTTCCTGGATTCCGACAAACAGTGGGAGCCCGACTTCCTCTCGTCCATGGTCGCCTTCCTGGAGCAGCACGGACACGATGCCGGCTACGCGGTCGTGGAGGTGTCGACGAACGGAAGGACCCTCTACCGCACGACGCCCGCCACGCACGATTCTCTGCTCGTCGCCAACTCGATCGACCAGACGGCGATCGTCGTGCGTCGGTCGCTCCTCGAGCGCGCCGGAGGATTCGACGAGACGCTGCGCAGGGCTGTCGACTACGACCTCATCCTGAGGCTGAGCGAGCGGACCGAGCTCGTGCAGGTGCCCTATGTCGGGGTCCGCTACAGCGAGGACGACCAGGACCCGAACCGTATCAGCGAGGCACAGTCCGTCGCGTGGAACTTCTACGTACGGGATCGCCACCGCTGGGCGCACACTGAACTGCCCCGCACCACGCCGGGACTCGTGAGCATCGTGCTGGACGGCGTGCGATCGGCCGGCGAAGCCTGGGCGTCCTTGACGAACCTGCGTGATCACCTGGGCGACACCCCGGCAGAGGTTCTCCTCCTCCCCGCGACCCACTCGTGGGCGGTGATACAGGCAGTCGTGCTCTCCGAGTTCTCAACGCTCGACGTGCGCGTGCTCCCGATCGTCGGCGCCAACGACCGGGTGCCGCTTCGCATCAACCACGCGCTGCGCGCCGCTCGGGGCGAGTACGTCTACATCGCCACCGCGCAACAGACCTACACGCAGGGCACGATCCTCGAGCTCGTCGACGAGCTGCGGTCGGCGGATGCCGCAGCGGTCCATCCGCTCGTGCTGGACAAGCGTCGCCTCATCGCGGATGCGGGCATCGTCTACGCCCCGGGCGGAAGGGATCCGGTGGGCTTGCTGCACGGGCTCCCTGCGGGATGGGGCAGTCTTCCCGGCACCGCGATCGAGGTGCCGGGCGCCACCCTGCCGCTGTTGATGCGGGCATCGACGATTCGCGACATCGGTGGGTTGAACACCCGACTGCAGCAGCTCTGGGTGGACGTCGACGCATCGCAGCGCGCGGCACTGCACGAATCGCGACCCGTGGTCGTGCGGGCGGACAATGTCGTGCAGTCGCCGGGATCCACGCCGTTCGACCCGAAGAAGGGGGCGGAACACGACGTGCGGATGTTCGCATCGTTGTGGCCGACGCCCCCCGTCGGCTCGGCCCAGGCGCTCGCCAGCGTCGGAGCCTCAGCCGCGTTCGAGGGCTTCACGGCGGCATCCGTGCCCGGCTCGCCCGATCTCTGGAGCCGAGCAGTCTGGCGACCACGCGACGAGCGGTGGACGGAGAGCATCGTCCACCGCCCCGAGCGGCCGCTGCAGTGGTCGATCAAGACGGCCGCGCCGGCTGACGAGCGGTCGCTCCTGTGGGGAGACTTCCACTTCGCGAACTCGCTCGCGGATGCGCTGCGCTCACTGGGCGAACGCGTCTCGGTGGACTACGGCTCGAATGTCGACCGGAATACGGCGAATGCCGATGATGTCGCGCTGGTCCTCCGGGGGCTCAAAGAAGTGCCCCTCCCGACGGGCGCCACGAGCGTCATCTGGGTGATCAGCCATCCCGACGCGGTGACCGCGAATGAGCTGCGCGCCTACGACCTTCGGTACGCGGCGAGCGCGACGTGGCCGGCGGTGATGGCCGATCAATGGGATGTCGAGATCGCGCCGCTCCTGCAATGCACGGACCCTGAACGCTTCTTCATCGACGACGTCCGGGTCCCCGAGGTGCACGGCAAGCTCGTGATGGTGGGCAATTCGCGTAAGCAATATCGTCCCGCGGCGTGTGAGGCGGCCGCTGCGGGGCTTCCGCTCGCGATCTACGGGGGGAACTGGGAAGAGTTCGTCGATCCCGCCTACATCGCGGGGAGCTATGTCCCCAACGACGAGCTCCGTCGGTACTATCGAAGCGCCGAGTGGGCGCTCAACGACCACTGGGTGGACATGCGCGACCACGGGTTCCTCTCCAACCGCATCTTCGACGTGCTCGCATCGGGGGGCCGTCTTCTCACCGACCGCGTCACCGGCCTCGACGGGCTCTTCCCTCGCGAGGTGCTTCCGCTCGGCGTCGCGACGTTCGACGCGCCGATCGACCTCCTCGCGATCGTCGAGACCGGGCCCGCGAAGTTCTACGACGAGGCGACTCTGCAGAGGATCTCCCGCCACGTCCGATCGGAGCACTCCTTCGAGGCGCGCGCGCGCGTCCTGTTGGACGATGTCCGGCGTCACCGCGCCGACCGCGCAGATCGGTTGTGAGCCGCGAAGCGCGGTCTCGACGGATCAGCGCCGGAGCAGCGCGTGCCTGGCCTTGAACGCCAGCGGGCGGAGCCAGGGCGCGACGTCGACGACGGCACGCGCGGCGGGGCCGACGAGATGCGCCAGCGGCGACATCCCGGCGTCGCTCTCGGAGCTCGGCGGCTCCTCCGCGGCACCGGCCACCCCGCCGGCACCGGCCACCCCGGCGTGACGCTCCTTGGCTGCGGCCTTCGCCCGCTCCTCGGCGAACAGGATCACCAGATCGATGAGCTGCTGCGCGTCGTGCACCGTCGGCTCCGGGGAGAGCTCGGCCGGCAGACGATCCGCGACGAGCTGTCGGTAGAGCGCCGGGAAGTCGCGCGTGAGCTCGCGCTGTGCGGCGGCGAGGGCTCCGGCGGAGAGCGAGGCGTACAGGTCGGGGTCGCCGGCGAGCTGCGCGATGCGCCCGGCGAGCGCGGCCGGGTCGCCCTGGGGGGACGCGACGATGCCCGCATTGCCGTCGACGAGGGCCAGCCACGGCAGCTCGTACATCGCGACAGGCAGCCCGAA
>JASGDZ010000288.1:0-5945 GCA_047606835.1 Microbacterium sp.
CCGGGTCCGGCTCCGACCCCGCCCGGCTTCGGCGGCGCCCGGCCCCGCCCGGCGCCGGCCCGCGTAGCCTGGAGTGATGACCTCCGCCGTGCTCGATCCCGCCGCGCTGAAGACGGACTTCCCGATCCTCGGCGAGACGGTGCACGGCAAACCCCTCGTCTACCTCGACTCCGCGGCGACGAGCCAGCGACCGCGGGCGGTGATCGACGCCGAGACGGCGTTCCTGACCCGCTCGAACGCCGCCGTGCACCGCGGCGCCCACACGCTCGCCGCCGAGGCCACGGAGCTGTTCGAGGATGCCCGTGCCACCGTCGCCGCGTTCGTCGGCGCCGCCCCCGAGCAGCTCGTGTGGACGCGCGGGGCCACCGAGGGCGTCAACCTCATCGCGCACGCGCTCACCGGCAGCATCCGCCCGGGCGACGAGCTCGTCGTGACCGAGGCCGAGCACCACGCGAACCTCATCCCGTGGCAGGAGCTCGCCGCACGCACCGGCGCGGTGCTGCGACACATCCCCGTGCGAGACGACGGCACCCTCGACCTCGACGCCGCGGCCTCGCTCGTCGGTCCGCGCACCCGCGTGGTCGCCTTCGCGCATGTCTCGAACGTGCTGGGGATCGTCAACCCCGTCGCCGACCTCGTCGGCCTCGCGCACGCGGCCGGCGCGCTCGCGGTGCTGGACGCCTGCCAGTCCGCGCCGCACCTCCCGCTCGACCTGCCGGCGCTCGGCGTCGACCTCGCCGTGTTCTCGGGGCACAAGCTGCTCGGGCCGTATGCCGTCGGCGGCATGTACGGGCGGTCCGAGGTGCTGGAGGCCCTGCCCCCGTTCCTCGTCGGCGGCTCGATGATCACGACGGTGACCCTCGACCGGGCCGAATACCTGCCTCCGCCGCAGCGCTTCGAGGCCGGGACGCAGCCCGTGTCGCAGGCTGTCGCGCTTGCCGCCGCCATCCGCTATCTCGACGGCCTCGGCATGCAGACCGTGCACGCCCACGAACGCGCGCTCGAGCAGCGGATGCGCGACGGTCTGCGCGAGATCCCCGGGGTGCGTCTCCTCGGCGACGCGGCGGGCGTCGACCGCGTCGCGCTGTGCGCGTTCGACGTGGCGGACGTGCACGCCCACGACGTGGGCCAGTTCCTCGACGCGCAGGGCGTCGCGGTGCGCGTCGGGCACCACTGCGCGCAGCCCCTGCACCGCCGGTACGGGCTCACGGCATCCGTCCGCGCGAGCGCGGCCCTCTACAACACGCCAGGAGACGTCGACGCGCTCCTGAACGCGGTGTCCGGCGTGCGGGCCTTCTTCGGAGCCGGCCGATGAGCCTCGACGCGCTCTATCAGGAGCTCATCCTCGACCACGCCAAGCACCCGCACGGCAAGGGGCTCGACGAGCGCGCCGCCGCGACCAGCCACCAGCGCAACCCCATCTGCGGCGACGAGATCGCGCTCGGCGTGCGCGTCGACGGCGACCGCCTCGTCGCCGTGACGTGGGACGGCGCGGGCTGCTCGATCTCGCAGGCCGCGGCATCCATGCTCGTCGCGCTCATCGAGGAGGACGACGGGATGCCGCGGGCCCAGGCATCCGCCCTCATCGCCGCGTTCCGCGACGCGCTGCGCTCTCGCGGCGCCGTCCCCCTGGACGAGGAGACGTTCGGGGATGCCGCCGCGCTGTCGGGGGTCTCGAAGTACACCGCGCGGGTGAAATGCGCGATGCTCGCGTGGGTCGCGCTCGAGGACGCGCTCGCCCGCGCCTGAGCCCCACCCCGCCGACGGCGGGCGAAGACTGACCCCCGTTCGCCGAGTCCATCCATCCCCCGCCGAGCCCATCCATCGGGCGCACCCGTGGGGATGGGTTCGCACACGAGAGCATGGACTCGGCGGGCCCGGCCCCAGGGCCCGCGCGAGTAGGCTCGACGAGAAGTCCGCCCGATGGTCGCATGCTGACCGTCGACGCCCCTCGAGACGTGGAGGCTGCGTGATTCGGGAACCCGGTTCGAGCCCCATCGTCCTGTTCGTCTGCGCGCACGACGCCCGCCGCTCCCCGATGGCGGCGGGATGCCTCGACCGCTTCGCCGCAGGCCGGGTCGGCGTCCGGGCGACCGGATAGATCACTCCGAGATCGCCATGCTCCGACTGCTCGTCGTGCACCATTCCCCCACCGACCGGGTGCGGCAGATCGCGGATGCCGTGCTGCGCGGTGCGCGCGACGACACGATCGCGGGTGTCGAGGTCGTCGAGCGAGCCGCACTCGACGCGACGCCGGGGGATGTGCTGGCCGCCGACGGCTACCTGTTGGGCACGACCGCCAACTTCGGCTACATCTCGGGCGCGCTAAAGCACTTCTTCGACACGACCTATGACGCGGTGCGCGAGCAGACCGCGAAGCGGCCGTTCTCCTACTGGATCCACGGCGGCTACGACACCACCGGCGCCGAGAACGCGATGAGATCGATCACGACCGGCTACGGATGGTCGCTCGCGGCGGCGCCCCTCGTCTTCACCGGAGAGGTGACGGATGCACGACTGGAGCACGCCGCAGAGCTCGGAGCGACGATGGCCGCCACCCTCATGGGATAGAGGCACGCGTTTGGCGAGACGGTGACCTGGCTAGAAACCCGGCCAGAAGCACGTCATGGCGGTCTACAACATCCTCGAAGCCCGCAACAACCTCTCCCGACTCGTGGTGCTAGCCGAGTCGGGCGCCGAGGTGACGATCATGCGGCGCGGGAAGCCGGTGGCGAAGATCGTGTCGGCTGACGAGCCACCCCCTGATCTCTCGATCGGGGAGTGGCTTCGAGCGAACCCGCTGCCGCCGCGTCTCGCGCGGCCGAGAGGCCAACTGGACGAGATCATCGCCGAGAACCGCGGACCCGAGGAGTGATCTACCTCGACAGCTGCGTCGCCATCTACGCCGTGGAGAATCTGCAAGACATCGGGAACGGTGCACGCGACGTCATCCAGCACGCCGAACAGCAGCTCGTCATCAGCCCGATGGTCGTCTTGGAGGCGATGGTCGGACCGCTGCGCTCCGGTGACGCCGAGGCGATCGCCCGCATGGAGTCCTTCTTGGCGACGTTCAGGATCCTCCCGATCGGCATGCCCGAGTGCGCGACCTCATCCACCCGCGTAAACACTTCATTGACGAACTGGGGCGTACTCATCATGATGACGTTCGAGGTTGTGGCGAGTGCGCGTAAGCACGGCATCGAAGAAGCCGACACGCTCTATGCGGTCACCAACGCGATCCGGTACGACCAATCATTGCGCCCACCCCGGACATCCGCCAGACCGCCCGCCCTCCTCGACCGGCCTAGGATGGACACTGTCCGGCGCCCGCGATTCCTGGAGCTCAGCCGAATGACCACCGCTTCTGCGACCCCCGCGACCACGCGCCCGACGGCAGACACCGTCGACAACGCCATCGCGACCCCCGACCGGGAGCAGCCGTACGCAGCCCTCGGGCTGAAAAAGCCCGAGTACGCACGCATCAAGGAGATCCTCGGCCGCCGCCCCACCAGCGGCGAGCTGGCGATGTACTCCGTGATGTGGAGCGAGCACTGCTCCTACAAGTCGAGCAAGATCTACCTGCGCCAGTTCGGCACCAAGACCACCGAGGCCATGCGAGAGCGCCTCATGGTCGGCATGGGCCAGAACGCCGGCGTCGTGGATGTCGGCGAGGGGTGGGCGGTCACGTTCAAGGTCGAAAGCCACAACCACCCGTCGTACATCGAGCCGTTCCAGGGCGCGGCGACCGGTGTGGGCGGCATCGTGCGCGACATCATCTCGATGGGCGCGCGCCCCGTCGCGGTGATGGACCAGCTGCGCTTCGGCGCGATCGACCACCCCGACACGGCACGCGTCGTGCACGGGGTCGTGAGCGGCATCTCGTTCTACGGCAACTGCCTGGGCCTTCCGAACCTCGGCGGCGAGACGGTGTTCGACCCCGTGTATCAGGGAAACCCGCTCGTCAACGCGCTCGCCGTCGGCGTGCTGCGTCACGAAGACCTCAAGCTCGCCAACGCCAGCGGCGCCGGCAACAAGGTCGTGCTGTTCGGGGCGCGCACCGGCGGCGACGGCATCGGCGGCGCCAGCATCCTGGCATCCGACTCGTTCGACTCCACCGGCCCGACCAAGCGACCCGCCGTGCAGGTCGGCGATCCATTCGCCGAGAAGGTGCTCATCGAGTGCTGCCTCGAGCTCTACCGCGCAGGCCTCGTCGAGGCCATCCAGGACCTCGGGGCCGCGGGCGTCTCGTGCGCCACGAGCGAGCTGGCCGCCAACGGGAACAGCGGCATGCGCGTCGACCTCGAGAACGTGCTGCTGCGCGACCCCACGCTCACGCCCGAGGAGATCCTGATGAGCGAGAGCCAGGAGCGCATGATGGCGATCGTCGTGCCCTCCAAGCTCGACGCCTTCCTCGAGGTGACGGGCAAGTGGGATGTCGAGACCAGCGTGCTCGGCGAGGTCACCGGCGACGGGCGGCTGCAGATCTTCTGGCACGGCGAGGAGATCGTGAACGTCGACCCCTCGACGGTCGCCGTCGACGGACCGGTGTACGAGCGTCCGGTCGCATACCCGACGTGGATCGACGCCCTGCAGGACGACTCGGCGTCCGCCCTCCCGCGCACCGACGACCCGGCCGCGCTGCGCGAACAGTTCGCGCGGCTCGTGTCGAGCCCGAACCTCGCCGACACCGCGTGGGTGACGAACCAGTACGACTACTACGTGATGGGCAACACCGCACTGTCCTTCCCCGACGACGCCGGCATGGTCCGCGTCGACGAGGAGACGGGGCTCGGCTTCGCGATCGCCACCGACTGCAACGGCCGCTTCTGCCAGCTCGACCCCTACGCCGGCGCGCAGCTCGCACTCGCCGAGGCGTACCGCAACGTCGCCGTCACGGGCGCGATGCCCGCCGCGGTCACCGACTGCCTCAACTTCGGCAGCCCGGAGAACCCCGAGGTCATGTGGCAGTTCTCCCAGGCGGTCGAAGGGCTGTCGGATGCCTGTGTCGAGCTCGGCATCCCGGTCACCGGCGGCAACGTGTCGTTCTACAACCAGACCGGCGACACCCCGATCTTCCCGACCCCGGTCGTCGGCGTGCTCGGCATCATCGACGACGTCGCCCGCCGGGTGCCGAGCGGCTGGCAGGATGCCGGCGACAACATCTATCTCCTCGGTGTCACCTCGACCGAGCTCAGCGGCTCGGCATGGGCCGGCACGATCCACGGCCATCTCGGCGGGCGCCCGCCCAAGGTCGACCTCGCCCAGGAGAAGCGCCTGGCGGAGCTGCTGCACGCGGCATCCCAGCAGTCGCTGCTGGCGAGCGCGCACGACCTCTCCGACGGCGGGCTCGCACAGGCGCTCGCCGACTGCGTGCTGCGCTTCGGCGTCGGTGCGCGGGTGTGGCTGCGCGAGCTCGTCGAGCGCGACGGGGTGGATGCGGCATCCGCCCTCTTCTCCGAGTCGACCGGGCGCGTGCTGGTGTCGGTGCCGCGGGAGGACGACGTGAAGTTCCGCGGCCTGTGCGACGGGCGGGGCTACCCGGTGCTGCGCATCGGGGTGACCGACACCTCGCCCGCGGGCGAGAACGAGCTCGAGGTGCAGGACGTGTTCCGCATGCCGCTCGGCGAGCTGCGTGCGCTGTCGACGGAGACGCTGCCCGCGGCTTTCGGTCCGACCGTGTCGGAGTGAGGCGCGCCCGCCCCCGCCCGCGCCCCCGGAGCCCCGATGCCGGTGCCGATGCCGATGCCGGTCCCTGTGCCGAGTCCATCGATCGCCGCGCGAATCCACCCTCACGACACACGCGGATGGATGGGCTCGGCACGCAGTTGATGGACTCGGCGACCCCTGTGCCGAATCCATCGATCGCCGCGCGAATCCATCCTCACGACACACGTGGATGGATGGGCTCGGCACGCAGTTGATGGACTCGGCGACGCGAGCCAGTC
>JASGDZ010000289.1:0-4855 GCA_047606835.1 Microbacterium sp.
CCGGCCTCGCCCCCGCCGCCGCGGCCGCCTTCCCCGGCCCCGACCCCGCCGCCGCGCGGTGCGCGGCGCGAGAGCGCGCCTCCCACCGCGCGAAGAGCTCGTGCTCCATCGCGAGCGGCACCTCGGCCGCGACGACCTCGTGGGCGAGGTTCTCCAGCACGACGGGCGCGGCGAGCGTCTGGGCCAGCTGCTGCACGACGAAGTCGGCGGGCGAGCCGCGCAGGGCGAGCGCCGTGAAGCGCTCGCGCACCTCGTCGCGCGCCCGCAGCGCGGCGGTCTGCTCCGAGACGATCCACCGGTGCACGGCCTCGGTGAGGGCGACGAACTTCACCTCGCGGTGCAGGGCGACAAGCGCCAGCCCCCGGCGCCGCGCCGCCTGCACGACGACAGCGGGCACATAGCGGTAGTGCGTGCCCAGCTCGACGACGAGCCCGGCCAGCCCGGCGTCGACGAGCCCCGCGACGAACCCCTCCAGCTCGGCCGGCTCGGCGGGCCAGCCGGCGCCGGTCGACAGCAGCAGCTCGCCGCCGTCGAGCAGCCGCGCGACTCCGGCGCTGTCGGACACGTGCGCCCAGCGCACGCGCGCCTCCAGCGCGTCGCCGCCGACCAGCACCTCCGGCACGCCGGCCGCGAACGCGTCGAACGCGAGCACCTCCCGCACGGTCGGATGGCTCTCGTGCCCGCTCGGCGGCACCAGACGATCCGTACGGATCGCCGCGTCTTCCCGACGGTCGGCCATGCGCGGCATCCCCTGTCGTTCGGCAGAATGGGAGGACATCAGCCTAGGCGATCGCCGCACGGACTGTCCGGCGGCTGCGCCGCTTTCCCGTGAGGACTCCATGAGCATCGCCGAGACGACATCCGCCCCCGCCGCTCCCGCGCCCGCCGCTCCCGTCATCGGGCACTGGATCGACGGCGCCGTGCGGATCGTGGAGGGCGCCCGCACGGCGCCCGTGTTCAACCCCGCGACGGGCGTCGTCTCCGGCGCCGTGGCGCTGGCCGACGACGCGCTGATCGCCGAGGCGATCGCGTCCGCACAGCGCGGCGCCGCGGTGTGGAAGGACTTCTCGATCGCGAAGCGACTGGGCGTGCTGTTCGCGTTCCGCGAGCTGCTGAACGCCCGCAAGACCGAGCTCGCCGCGATCATCACGGCCGAGCACGGCAAGGTCCTCTCCGACGCGATGGGCGAGATCGCCCGCGGCCAGGAGGTCGTGGAGCTCGCCTGCGGGTTCCCGTCGCTGCTGAAGGGCGCCTACTCGGAGAGCGTGTCGACCGGGATCGACGTCTACTCGCTCAAGCAGCCCCTCGGCGTCGTGGGGATCATCAGCCCGTTCAACTTCCCCGCGATGGTGCCGATGTGGTTCTTCCCTGTCGCGCTCGCTGCGGGCAACGCGGTCATCGTCAAGCCCTCGGAGAAGGATCCCTCCGCCGCGCTGTGGCTGGCCCGGCTGTGGCAGGAGGCGGGGCTGCCCGACGGCGTGTTCACCGTGCTGCAGGGCGACAAGCAGGCCGTCGACGGACTGCTTGACTCCCCCGTCGTGCAGTCGATCTCGTTCGTCGGGTCGACGCCGATCGCGCAGTACATCTACGAGACCGCCGCGCGCAACGGCAAGCGCGTGCAGGCGCTCGGCGGTGCGAAGAACCACATGCTCGTCCTCCCCGACGCCGACCTCGACCTCGTCGCCGACCAGGCCGTCAACGCCGGCTACGGCGCCGCCGGAGAGCGCTGCATGGCGATCTCGGTCGTGCTCGCCGTCGAGCCGGTCGCCGACGTGCTCGTCGAGAAGATCGCCGAGCGCATCGGGCGGCTGCGGATCGGCAACGGGGCGGATGCCGTCGAGCCCGACATGGGTCCGCTCATCACCGACGTGCACCGCGACAAGGTGGCCTCGTACGTCGACGTGGCGGAGGCCGACGGAGCGACGGTGGTCGTCGACGGTCGCGGGCTGCGGGTTCCCGGATGCGAGAACGGGTTCTTCCTCGGACCGACCCTGCTCGACCGCGTGCCGACGACGTCTCGCGCATACACCGAGGAGATCTTCGGGCCGGTGCTCTCCATCGTGCGGGTCGCGTCGTACGACGAGGGCCTCGAGCTCATCAACTCCGGCCGGTTCGGCAACGGCACCGCGATCTTCACCAACGACGGCGGGGCCGCGCGCCGGTTCCAGAACGAGGTGCAGGTCGGGATGATCGGCATCAACGTGCCCATCCCGGTGCCGGTGGCGTACCACTCGTTCGGCGGCTGGAAGGCCTCCCTGTTCGGCGACGCGAAGGCGTACGGCGCGCACGGGTTCGACTTCTTCACGCGCGAGAAGGCGGTCACCGCCCGCTGGCTCGACCCCGCCGTCCACGGCGGCATCGACCTCGGGTTCCCGCAGCACGACTGAGACCGGGTTTCGATACGCCGCCTGACGGCGGCTACTCAACCACCGGGTTTCGATACGCCGCCTGACGGCGGCTACTCAACCACCAGGTTTCGATACGCCGCCCGACGGCGGCTACTCAACCACCGGGGGATACGGAAGGATTCATCCATGAGCATCACCCTCCCCGACACGCAGGCCGACGCGCGCGTGCGCGCCGACGACCGCGGCCACGTCTTCCACTCGTGGAGCGCCCAGGCGCTCATCGACCCGCTCCCCGTCGCCGGCGGCGAGGGCGCCACCTTCTGGGACTACCAGGGCAACTCCTACCTCGACTTCTCGTCGCAGCTGGTGAACCTGAACCTGGGGCACCAGCATCCGGATCTCGTCCGCGCCATCCAGGAGCAGGCCGGCCGGCTCGCGACGATCCAGCCGTCGATGGCCAACGACGTGCGCGGAGAGCTCGCCCGCCGGGTGTCCGAGGTCGCGCCCGAGGGCTTCTCGAAGGTGTTCTTCACCAACGGCGGGGCGGATGCCAACGAGAACGCCGTGCGCATGGCGCGCCTGGTCACCGGCAAGCGCAAGGTGCTGTCGATGTACCGCAGCTACCACGGCAACACCACCACCGCGATCTCGCTGACCGGCGACCCGCGACGCTGGGCGAACGAGCCGGCCGACGGGTCTGTCGCGCACTTCTTCGGCCCCTACGCGTATCGGTCGGCCTTCCACTCGGCGAACGACCACGAGGAGGCGCAGCGCGCGCTCGAGCACCTCGAGCAGGTCATCGTGCTGGAGGGGCCGTCGACCATCGGCGCGATCATCCTCGAGACCGTCGTGGGCACGAACGGCGTGCTCGTGCCGCCGCCGGGGTACCTTCAGGGGCTGCGCGCGCTGTGCGACAAGTACGGCATCCTGTGGATCGCCGACGAGGTGATGGTCGGCTTCGGCCGCGTCGGCGAATGGTTCGCCTTCCAGGCGTGGGACGCCGTGCCCGACCTCATCACGTTCGCGAAGGGCATCAACTCGGGCTACGTGCCGCTCGGCGGCGTCGTCATCTCCGACCGCGTCGCATCGCACTTCGACACCGTCGTGTTCCCGGGCGGGCTCACCTACTCGGGGCACCCGCTCGCGTGCGCCGCGGGCGTGGCGACGTTCGAGGTGTTCGAGCGCGACGGCATCCTCGACCGCGTGCGCGACCTCGGCTCGCGCGTCGTGGAGCCGCGGCTTCGCGCGATCGCCGAGCGGCACCCGTCGGTCGGCGAGGTGCGCGGGCTCGGGCTGTTCTGGGCGGTCGAGCTGGTGCGCGACCGCGAGACCCGCGAGCCGCTCGTGCCCTACAACGCGAGCGGGGCGGATGCCGCACCCATGGCCGCGTTCACCGCCGCGTGCAAGAAGGGCGGCGTGTGGCCGTTCACGCACTTCAACCGCACGCACGTCGCGCCCCCGCTGGTGATCTCGGAGGACGAGCTCGTGCGCGGACTCGACGTGATCGACGAGGCCCTCGACGTCGCCGACGAGCACACGAAGTAGCCCCGGGGGTTCGGGGCGCGGGAATGAACGTCGCACGTCTGCGGTTGCATCTGTACTCGGCACAAAACGCCGATCCGGAGGGCATCGTGGGCAAGAACTACGTCGACATCGAGAACGACAGCGGCGAGTCGGTGCGCTACCGCAAGCACGTCAACGGCCGCGGGCTCGTCGCGCACGGCGCGAAGGTGCACGCGAGCGCCGTCGTCGAGGCGGGCGCGTATGTCGAACCCGGCGCGCAGGTCGCGTCCGGCGCGGTGATCGGCCGCGGAGCCTGGATCGAGCAGGATGCCGTCATCGGCACCGAGGCGCGCATCGACGCCCACGCGCACATCGGCGTGGGCGCGGTGATCGGCGCACGAGCGCACCTCGGCGTGCGCACGGCCGTCGGCGCGGGCGCGCGGGTCGCGGCATCCGCCCTCATCGGCGACGACGAGACCATCGCCCCCGGCGCGGAGATCGCGACCGACCGGCGGGGCCTGCGGCTCGCCGCCTGATCGGCGCGCGGCTGCGGCTCCCACGGCCCCGCGCGCTCAGGCGAACAGGAAGAGCACGAAGCCGATCAGCGGCAGCGTGCCCTGGACGAGCGCCGCGCGCAGGTGCCTCATGTCGGTCGTGAGCAGCACGAGCGCTGCGGCGACCATCGAGCCGAGGCAGAACAGCACGAGGGTGCGTCCCGCGACGTCGGCGGCGGTGCCCGCGTCTCCCACCCAGGACAGGGCGATGCCGATCGCCGCGCCGATCGCGAGGAACAGGTTGTAGAAGCCCTGGTTGTAGGCCATCGGCTTCGTCGTCTCCGCCGCCTCCTGCGAGACGACGCCGAAGCGTCTCCAGATGCGCGGCTGCGTCCACTGCACGCTCTCCATCACGAAGATGTACACGTGCAGCAGCGCCGCGAGCGCCGCGAACACCGTCGCCAGGATGCCGACCATGGGCCCACCGTACCCCGCGCCGCCGGCACTCGA
>JASGDZ010000290.1:0-8042 GCA_047606835.1 Microbacterium sp.
GACCAAGACCGGCACCGTCGCGCAGGGCGCCGCCTTCCACGTGCACGCCACGGTCACCGGCACGGTCACGGCCATCGCCACAGACTCCTTCACGATCACTCCCGACGAGGGCGAGAGCATCGTGATCACGGTCCCCGCGGGCGCGCGGCTGGAGACCGTCCTGGTCGAGCAGGGTGAGCGGGTCGCGCAGGGCATCGCGCTCGCGGACGCAAGCTATCCGGGGTTCGCCATAGCGCTCACCCTGGAGGCAGCCGATCTGCTGCGGTTCGTCACGCCGCCGCTGGGCATCCGTGCACAGGTCGCCGGCGGGTCCGGCCCGTTCGACTGCACGCTGCTCGACCCTGTGCCCTCGGTGGGCAGCGAGGATGCCACGACCTCGCTGCTGTGCGCGGTGCCGGAGACGGCGACGGTGCTGGCGGGGATGACCGCGACCACCGTGATCCAGCTCGAACGTGCCGAGAACGCCCTGATCCTTCCGGTCGAAGCGGTCGCCGGGACAGTCGATTCCGGTTCGGTGTACCTGCGGGGCGCGGACGGTGAAGCAATCGAGACGCCCGTCACGCTCGGCACCACGGACGGCACGCGCATCGTCGTCACCGGCGGGGTCATCGAGGGCGATGTGGTCCTGGTGCCGGGGCCGTGGCTGGAGGGGCGGAATGAGTGAGCGCGCCGTCATCCAGGTCGAGCGCGGCGCGAAGTCGCTGCCCGGCGGAGACCCGCTGCTCACCGACATCACCTTCCAGGTCGCCGCAGGGCAGAGCGCGGCGATCCTCGGACGCTCCGGCTCCGGCAAGAGCACCCTGCTCGGCGTGCTTGGGCTCATGGACCGGCTCGACTCCGGGCGGTACGTTCTCGACGGCCGCGCCACCGACCAGCTCCGAGCTCGCGCCACCGACCGGGCACGGGGCGAAACGCTCGGGTTCGTGTTCCAGAGGTTCTGCCTCATCCCGCACCTGAGTGTGCAGGAGAACGTCGAGGCCCCGCTGCTGCACCGACGCGGGATCTCCGCACGCACCCGCCGACGCGACTCCACCCGGCTCCTCGAACGGGTCGGCCTCGGTTCCCACCTGCGCAAACGCCCGCACCAGCTCTCCGGCGGCGAGCAGCAGCGCGTCGCCATCGCCCGCGCCCTCGTCGGAAGGCCCCGCGTGCTCCTCGCCGACGAGCCCACCGGCGCACTCGACACCACCACCGCGTCCAGCGTGCTCGAGCTCCTGCTCGAACAGGTCCGCGAACGAGGCGTCTCGCTCATCCTCGTCACCCACGATCCCCTCATCGCCCAGCACACCTCCATCGCCTACCGACTCCACGAAGGCACGCTGCACCCCGAGACGAGGGCGGCATGATCCGGCTCCTTCACATCGCCTGGCAGTCCGTCTCCCGGCAGCGGATGCGCAGCACGCTCACCGCGCTGAGCCTCATCCTCGCCGTCTCGGCGCTGACCTCGGTCGCCGCCGCACAGGGGGTCATGCAGCACACCATCGCCCGCATCGCGCTGCTGACCGGCGGCCCCGCCGTCACCACCGCGGTCGGCATCGCGGGAGACGACCCCGTCGAGACCGCCGACTACTGGCAGCGCTCCGTCCTCGCCACGTACGGCCCCGACGCCACAGCCGCGCGCACCGCCAGCATCGACGGGCTGCGACTCGAACAAGACGGCAGCGCCCGCGCCGAGCTGGAGGTCACCGCCGTCGATCCGGACCTGACTCGGATCCGCCCGTTCGAGACTGTCTCGGGAACCTGGCTGGACAAAGCCACGGCGACCATCGCGCCCGCGGTCGTGCTCAACCAGGCCGCAGCCGAACAGCACGGGAGCACCGGCACCTGGACGCTGCGTTGGGGCGATGGTGGGGAACAGCGCACCGCCACGATCGCCGGTGTCGTCGATGACGGCGAGACCGCCCCCGTCGCCTATCTGAACCTCAACCAGGAGGGCGGCTGGCTCACCAGCGGCGACCACCGAGTCCGCCTCATCGTCCACGTCGCCGGGCTCAGTGACACCGACCTGCGGGCCGCGCTCATCCAGACCCAGGCGATCGCGGATCGCTCCGGCCAGATCGGGGAGGCGCAGCGGACCGACACCATCGGCCAGCTCTCTGCCGAGCTCGGCACCACGGCTCGCGTATTCATCGCGGTCGCCGTCGTCGCCCTCGCCATCGCTGCGCTCGGGATGCTGAACATCGGCCTGTCCACCCTCGCCGAACGCTCCGACGAACTCGCCCTCCGACGAGCATTCGGCGCGCACCGCCGCGACATCGTCACCCTCATGCTGCTCGAAGCGCAGCTCGTCGCCGTCACCGGCGGCAGCCTCGGCATCATCCTCGCCTACGCCGCGATGCCACTCACCCTCGCCGCGTTCGGCAGCACGGTCACTGCGGAGTTCCCCTTCAGCGCCGCCCTCGCCGGCGTGCTCGCCGGAGCCCTCGCCGCCCTCGCCGGAGCGATCGCCCCAGCGCTCAAAGCCATCCGAATGCCGATCGCCGCGATCATGCGCCGGTGAACTGGATGCTCGGGATCCTGAAGATTATGCTGGGCCGATGTTCCGCAGGACATCCGCTGTCGCGTTCGTCGCCTCCGCCGCGATCGTGCTCTCGGGCTGCGCCGACGGAGGCGAGGCGCGAAGCGACCCGTCGTCGAGCCAGGCTGCCGCATCCAGCCAAGCGGCGATTGCCGACGAGGTCGATCGCGACCCCGCCCTCGAGGCGGAGCTCTCTTCGCTCATCGTGGAGGACCTGCCGCAGGTGAACCTGCTGCTCAGCGACGACATCCCGGGCGACTGCGACGTCGACGAGGCGGGTGGCTGCTACTACCCCGCCCAGAACACGATCTTCGTCTCCTCCGAGCTCGACGACTTCCGCCTGCCCGAACTCCTCGCGCACGAGTATCTGCACTTCGTCTGGGAACGCGACGGCCTCGAGGACGACGCCGCGCTGGCGGAAGCCCTCGACCAGGCGTACGAAGACGACGAGCGACTCGCCGCGGTCGTGCCGACCTGGCAGGAGGGCTATGTCGAAGAGGACGGGTCGATCCGACCCACCGAGCTCTTCTCCTACGCCTGCACGGGGTTGCGATCCGATCAGCTCGACCCGGTGATCGCGCGGCAGTGCGAGCGATACCTGCGCGTCGACCGGCTGCCGGTCAACCAGCATCTCAGCGCAGACGACCTGCTGACAGCCATCGACGAGCTGCGTGAAGCCGCCGGGCAGTCTCCGTTCGAGCGAAGCTCGTACGCGGAGGCGGCATCCGCAGCACGCGCCGAGCTCTTCACGCCCTACTCGCAGGTCCCCCTGTCCGAGTATCCCGATTCGGTGCGCCAACACCTGGATGCGGGATGCGCGCCGTCACGATACGGGACGCTGCTTACCCGCCCCTACGACAACGACCAGATCGTGCAATCGCTCGACAGCCTGCTTGAGGCCGGCCTCACCTCGTCGCAGTTCACGGGCATCGGCATGGCCGTCGCCGAGTACGACTACATCGACGCGAGAGCCATCTTCGGCGAGCGCACCATCCGGGTCGACGCGTCGCTCGTGGTCGTGACGCTGTGCGAATGAGGCCGCTGCCTCGGCGGACTAGGGAGATCCGGCGTCCGGCGCCGCGTCGCTTGCCAGCTCCGTCCAGCCGCCACGCGGCAACCGGAACGTTGCCACCTGCTTCTCGACGGGCGTGAGGTGTCTCGCCGGGTCACGAAGGAATCGGATGGCTTGCCGTGACGTTCCGACGAAGTCGACGACGGCGAGCAGGTACGCATCGCCGATGATGTTCGCGGCGTTCCATTCGCTCTCCGTCAGAGTCGGGGTGACGTATCCGACCGACGACTTCACCTCCACGTGGAGCGTCTGATCGGCAGACTCCGCCCGCAGGTCGTATCCCAGCAGCCGCTGTCCGCCCGTGTAGTAGACTCGCCAGCCGGCGGCCTGGAGGGCCTCGCCGACAGCGATCTCGGCTTGCACCCCCGAGTTGAGCGCGATCTGCTCGGGCAGAGGAGGCAAGGGCGCCGTCGTCGGGGTCCTTGCGCTGGTTGTGCTCGTCGGTGACGTGGGCGACGGCGGTGTCGCACCCGAGCGCGCAGCGGCCCTGAGCGTTCGAGCGTTGGCCGGCGAGGCCGGGTCACAGTCGAACGCGGACCTGGTGAACTCGGGTGCGAGTCCGAAGTCCGACTCGAACTCCACCAACGACACTTCGCGGCGTGCGGGGTAGACGCCGGAAGGCGCGAAGCAGTACAGCGTCGCGATCAGCGCATGAACCGGGATGCGTGCCCCGCCCGGCCGCAGGTATGGCTCGAAGACACTCGGCCGATCAAGATCGACGACCTGGAACCCCGCGTCCTCGCGACCCAGCCAGATCGTGTGCTGCTCGCCGCGATACCGTGCGCCGGAGATCGCGCAGTAGTGGTGCGAGCCGTCGAATGCGTAGTGCGGGCACGCGGCGCGCGGATCGTCGTGCTCGACGAGGCGCGCGATCTCCGTCGGCGGTGCCACGCAGCCGATGCCCTTTTGAGAGTTCAGGTTGTTTCGCCACGTGTTCGTCGGGTACGTGTTCCCCGGTGCGACCTCCCCCGTCGCAGTGGAGTACCCGCCGTGTGCGCCGCCTCCGCCAAACGGCGCAGTCAAGACTCGATGAGCTCCCGACCGATGTGTCTTCGTCCACATCCGGTCCATGAACTGCTCGATCTCACTCGTCGACGTATGCTGCCCCGAACCGAGCGGCGCGATCAGATCGCCCATGAGTCGAAGGCCGAGGTACAGCGCGATGAAGCGGCCCCGCGCCGAGTGCTGCTCGCCGAAGGCGCGCAGTTCCGAGAACCCGGCATCGAACGCACTGAGGCTGTCCACTTCGATCATGCGGCTTTGTCGACCTCTTCCGCTTCGCCGCGAAGCCACCGTTGCAGGGCCGTCGCCGAGGAGCGCAGCGTGACCGGCGCGTCCAACGACATCCCTTCGGGAACGCGCAAGTCGCCGATCGCGTCGAGCACCGTGTGGCAGTCGAGTCCACCGGGTCCTCCCGGCTGATGCTGCATGAACGCCGGAGCGGAGATGTGGAAGTCCGCCTCAGCCCACTCGGGAAGTCGGTTCCGCGATGCGATGAGGATCATACGTCGCCTCCTCTGTGGCACCCCGTATCCCTCGGCGTGAAGGATCTTCACATCGGTGAGGTAGCCCATGTCTTCCAGAGCCCCTCGTACCTCGGCGAGGTGGCGGCGGCCGCGGCTCTGGGCGAGCGCAACGACGTTCTCCATCACGACAGCTCGGGGACGCAGCGCCCGCACGCCTTCAGCGAATGACCAGAGCAGGCGGTTTCGTGGGTCGTCGCGGAGACCTTTGCCCGCGGTTGAGAATCCCTGGCATGGGGGTCCTCCCATCAGCAGGTCGATGTCGCCCGCTGCGCGCCGCTTGATCTCTTGCCACACGGATTTCGCGGACTCGGAGTCGCGCAAGTCCGCAACGAACGCAGCGCCGCCCGGGAGGTTGAGGTTGTGCGACTCCACGGCCGCCGGCTCGTTGTCCACGGCCGCGACGACCTCGTGCCCTGCGAGATGCGCACCCAGCGACAGACCTCCTGTTCCTGAGAACAGGTCCACAGCGTTCCCCGGCGCGAACATCCGCGCGACGGCGAAGGCGAGCAGCGGCGGCACGGCGTTGCCGATCTGAACCGCGCGGTGCCGCAGCGTGCCCGAGAAGCGCCAGCCGTCGGGGAAGGTCTGCAAGCGCGCCGCCTCCCGAACCGTGATCAGTCGCGGCTCAGAGGGGTGGATGAAGCAGCCGTTCCCCGGTCGGGTGAGATACGTCGAGATCGTGTAGCTCGGCTGCTCCCAACGGAGCCGCCCGTAGTAGGTGCTTCGCGAACCCTCACCACGACCCGCACTCGCGCGGATCTGCTGGACGCGTTGCGACGGAAAGTCCGTCGGCAAGTCGCGCCAGTTCCCCCCGGGAGGGACATGCTCGACGATCGACCGATCGAGTTCACTGAGCGAGCCTGAGACGTGGTCCGTGACCACGCCGGGAGACGTTGCGAGCGTTGCCGGCAGCGCGGGCAGTTGCGCTGCGACCCTAAGCACTACTGCTCACCAGTGAAGCGAAGCCACTCATCCGAGTCGCCGGAGAGACGGCATCCTCTACGGGCACTCCGATGACCTCGAAACCCGATCGGATCGTCCTGAGGCGCTCATGGATCCGAGTGGCTGAAGGCTGGGCGTCGAGCACGAGTCCGAAACGAACGCCCGGCGGCACGTCGGCCGGCTCGACATGGCTTGCCCGCGGGGACTTGCCCAGGGGCACCCAGGATCGAGTCTCCGCGCGCTCGCCTCCCCCGACGAGAACGCCGCGCCCCTTGGTCACGCCGCCACTCGAACGCTGACGATCGATCTCAGCGCCCAGGATGCTCGTTCCCCATGCCCCATACGTGGTCGGGTCGGTGCGCCGAAGCCGCGCCGCCTCCGCGCTCGAAGCAGGAAACCCGGACAGCGTGATGGCTGCCGCACGACAGGCCTGACGAACTCTGCTCAGGGTGAGGCTCGCCGCGAGAAGCGACGAGTCCCCGACGGCCCACGCCCGCCCCAGCTGCTCCGACGCGACGGCCGTTGTGCCTGAGCCCGCGAACGGATCCACGACCAACGACCCCGGCTCGGAGCTTGCCTCGATGATCCGCCGCAGCAACGCGACCGGCTTCTGTGTTTCATACCCGACTCGTTCCGCCGAGTGCGCGTCGAGCCGACCTATGTCTGTCCACACGTCCTGGAGCGCCACGCCCGGCGCCTCATCGACGTACCGCTTCAGCCTCGGCGTGCCGTTGCGCGAATACACGAGGAGTCCAGCACGGTCGAGCTCCTCCATCCGCTCCGCCTGCCACGCCCAGTGGCGCCCCGGCGGTGGCAGCTTGCCACGCCACACGTAGTGGGCCTTGGTCCCTGTCCGGTCGCCCGGGCCCGTGCACGTGATCAACTGGTACGACCCGCGAGCGTCGGCTCGCGTGTAGTACTTGTCCAGATACTCCTGGCTGTAGGGCGCGAACGGCTGATTCCAGATGTAGCGATCGGTCTTCGAGTAGAAGAACACGACATCGTGCACCGGGCCATACCGGCGAGAACCGCTGTGTGCGTGGGTGCGACGCCAGATGATCTCGCTTCGGAAGTTCTCGGGGCCGAAGACCACGTCCAGAAGCATCTTCAGGTAGTGACTCGCAGACGGATCACAGTGCAGGTAGAGCGATCCGCGTTCGTCAAGAATGCGCCAGGCTTCGCAGATCCGGGGCGCCATCATCCGGAGGTACGCCGCCGTGGAACCAGGCAGGAAAGGGGCGATCCCGCCGAGGAGCGCATCGATCGGCTGCGATCCGCCACCACCAGCTGACGCCCTCGTGCTCCACGTGTCGGAGAACGCATCGACGATCTCGGTCCCGCTGTCCCGGCGCGACTGAAGTACCGCCTTGTACTCGCGCCCCGAGGCGAAGGGCGGATCCATGTACACGAGCTGTGCGCTGGCCGAGCCGATGCTCCCGAGTAGGTCGAGATTGTCGCCCACGAAGATGTGGCGCTCTGACATGACCTTCCTCCCAGTCGACAAAGGAACTGCGTCCATCATCGCCCGCGGCGGGCGATGACGGAGACTGACACGTCGGCCAACCGAGCAAGTACAGCACGATCCACTGACACTGCACCTTCGCAGACCCCGAGACGAGCCTGTCCGTAGACAGGTGATAAGCCCTGCCCCCAGTCGCGACACCAAGCGGACGCACCCGCCCACGACGAGCTGGCGCTTGGCAAGTTCCCTTGCGACAAGTAAACTTGTGGAATGGGCTCGGAACCGATCCGACTCGACAGTGCCCACCGGCACGGCGTCACGGATGCGGCGATGCTCCATGCGCTCCGTTTCCCTGTCCGCCATTTCGTGCAAGACGACTCGATGACGATGTTCATCGGCCCCGACGAAACCGCCACCCCCGTGGAGGTTGGTGTGATCGAGTGGCACGGTGTCATCGCCATCGCGCACGCCATGCGCCCGGCCCGAACCAAGTATCTGAGGTGAACCAACATGACTCGACGC
>JASGDZ010000291.1:0-8747 GCA_047606835.1 Microbacterium sp.
CGCGCGCGGGCCGACTTGGCGGCGTAGCCGCGGCGCACCTCGGGCGCGGCGCGCACGACGTCGCCGACGGCGAGTACCTCACCCGCGGGATCGCCCGCTTCCACGTTCAGCAGCAGCACGCCGAGCCGCCACGCCGACCCGACGCGCTCGATGCGCGGCGCCCGACGCAGCACGCGGCCCGGCGTCGCGTACCGGCCGAGCGCCTCGCACGGGGCATCCGCCGCCCGCAGGGAATCACGGGCGGCGGACAGGAGCACGCGGACACCGGTCGTCATGATTCCTCGTCGGCGGGGTCACCCTGCGCGGCGGTGGACCCGGTCTCGATCGGCGTCACGGGCCCAGCGTAGCCGCGCACAACGATCCGCCCGGCGCGGCATCGACGCACTGGCGCAGATTCATATAATTGAGTAAGTTGATTGCATATGGACGAGCACACCCCAGCCTCGGATCCCGTCGGGCTCGAGATCGACGGGAGCATCGCGCGCATCACCCTGAACCGCCCGGAGCGGCGCAACGCGATGAACCGCGCCGCCTGGGCCCGGTTGCGCGAGCGTGTCGCCGAGGTCGCCGCCGACTCCTCCGTCCGTGTCGCGATCGTGCGGGGCGCCGGGCCGAGCTTCTGCGCCGGGGCCGACATGAAGGCCGGGCCCATGCCCGACCACCCGCTGCGGCACATGCGGGCGATCAGCGATCCGGTGCGCGAGCTCTTCGAGCTCCCCATCCCGACGGTCGCCGCCGTGCAGGGCGCTGCGGTCGGGGCGGGCTGGAACATCGCCCTCGCGTGCGACTTCGTCGTGTGCGCCGACGATGCGCGCTTCTCGCAGATCTTCGCGCGCCGGGCACTCTCCGTCGACACGGGCGGGTCGTGGCTGCTGCCGCGCCTGGTCGGGATGCAGCAGGCCAAGCGCCTCCTGTATCTCGCCGAGATGATCTCCGCCGACGAGGCGCTCGCGCTCGGCCTCGTGCTGCGGGTCGTGCCCGCGGCCGAGCTCGACGCCGAGGTCACGGCCTTCGCACGGCGCCTGGCGGCGGGCGCGCCGGCGACCCTGCGGCTGAACAAGGAGCTGGTCAACGGAACGTGGGAGGCGAGCCTGGCCGAGCAGATGCTGCGCGAGAACGTCGCGCAAGCCGTGAACTTCGCCACCGACGTGCCCGCGGCGCGCGCCGCGATCGAGCGGGGCGAGGAGCCTGTCTTCGAAGGGAAATGGCAACTATGACGCCGGCATCAGCACACACTCCGCGCCTGCGGACGCGGTTCACCGAGCTGCTCGGGATCGAGCATCCGATCACGCAGGGCGGGATGCAGTGGGTGGGGCGCGCTCCGCTTGCCGCCGCCGTGTCCGAGTCCGGCGCGCTCGGGACCCTGACCGCGCTGACGCAGCCGACCCCGCAGGATCTCTACGACGAGATCCAGCGGACCCGCGCCCTCACCGACCGCCCGTTCGCCGTCAACCTCACGATCCTGCCCACGATCAGCCCGCCCCCCTATGCCGAGTACTGCCGCGCGATCGTCGACGGCGGAGTCACGATCGTCGAGACCGCGGGGAACGTCCCCGGCGAGATCTACGACCTCATCAAGCCGTACGGGATCAGAACGATCCACAAGTGCACGAGCGTGCGCCACGCCGTCAGCGCTCAGCGCATGGGCGCCGACGTGATCAGCATCGACGGCTTCGAGTGCGCCGGCCACCCCGGAGAGAGCGACATCCCCGGCCTCGTGCTGATCCCCCGCGCGGTCGACGCGCTGGAGGTGCCCGTCATCGCGTCGGGCGGCTTCGCAGACGGGCGCGGTCTCGCCGCCGCGCTGGCCCTCGGCGCCGACGGCATCAACATGGGCACGCGCTTCATGTGCACGCAGGAGTCGCCCATCCACGAGAACATCAAGAAGCGCATCGTCGCGCAGAGCGAGAACGACACCGAGCTCATCTTCCGGCCGCTGCGCAACACCTCGCGCGTGGCCAGCAACGGCGTCAGCCGCGAGGTGGTGCGCATCCTCGATGCGGGCGGCCAGTTCGAGGACGTGCGCGAGCTCGTCGCGGGAGCGCGCGGACGGACGGTCTACGAGCAGGGCGACGCCGAGGCCGGCATCTGGACCGTCGGCCTCGTCCAGGGCCTCATCGAGGACATCCCCTCCGCCGGCGAGCTGGTCGAGCGCATCGTCGCCGACGCGGTCGAGCTGATCACCGGGCAGCTGGCGGGGCTCGTGGACGGTCGAGAACAAGAGCGGGATGCCGCGTGACGCCGGCCGAGCCCGCGATCAGTCGTGGAGCGCTTCGATCTGATCCGCGATGAAGCCGTCCCAGTCGGCGGCCCTCGCGCGCAGCTTGTCGACCACGCCGTCGTGGGTCGTGACCCAGAACACCCCCGCCTCGACCGCATCCGCGACGCGCTGTCCGACGTCCTCGGGCAGCACGAACTCGAACTCCGGCCCTGGCGGGCGCGTGAGGGTGGGCGGGCCGAAGCTGCGCAGGCTGGAGGAGATGTTGGTGCGCACCGGCCCCGGGGTCAGGAGCGTGACACCGACGCCCCTCGGCTCCAGATAGAGCCGGAGGCTCTCGGAAACCTGGACGACGGCGGCCTTGGCCGCGACGTAGGGAAGCCGGTCGTAGGCGTACGGGAACAGTCCGGCGAAGGAGCCGGTGTTCACGATGTGCCCGCGTCCGCGCTCGAGGAAGTAGGGGATGAAGACGAGGTTGCTGCGCACCATCGAGATGAGGTTCACCTCGATGATGCGACGCCATTCCTCGACCGGGACGTGCTCGGGCAGGCCGCGCGTGATCGCGCCGACGTTGTTCGCGACGACGTCGATCGCGCCGAACGCCTCGATGCCGGCATCCTTGAACCGTTCGAACGCGCCGTCCTGCGTGACGTCTCCCGCCACGCCGATCGCCTGCCCGCCGCGGGCGCGGATCTCGTCGGCGACGGCCCCCGCGCCAAAGGCGTCGAGGTCAGCGGCCACGATGCGCGCGCCGCGCCGGGCGAAGGCGGTCGCGATGCCCCGGCCGATGCCGCTCGCCGCGCCCGTGATGAGAACGACCGCGCCCGGCAGCGCCGTCATCGACCGGCCTCCGGGTCCTCGGCCGGCTCCCGGTCCAGCACCTCGCGCCCCTTGAGCTGGGCCGCATGCGCCGCCGGGAAGCCGGCGTAGATCGCCGAGTGATAGACGACCTCCTCCAGCTCCTCGTACGTCAGCCCGTTGCGCAGCGCCATCGGGAAGTGGTACTCGAGCTCTCCCTCCGCGCGGAGGGCGATCAGGATGCCGAGCGTGACGAGGCTGCGATCCCGCACAGACAGTCCCGGCCGGGGCCAGATCTTGCCGAACACCGTGTCGGCGGCGAGCTGACGCAGCTCGCCGCCGAACGCGGCGTCGCGCTCCGGCAGGCCGGCGCGGTGCGGGTTGAGCTCTTCGAACATGCGGCGCCCGAAGGCGGCGTCATCGGTCATCTCGGGCTCCTCAGCTCGGACGGTGCGGAAGAAGGATCTCCTCGAACATCGCGTCGGTGAACGGCGAGAAGTCGACGTCCTCGAACGCGCCGTCGAGCAGGAAGTCCTCGAACGACGGGGAGACCAGCTCGGGGTACAGCTCCTCGAGCAGAGCCTCCCAGCGGGTGTGCGCGTCGACGAAGCCGTCGACGTCCGCCCCGGCCGCGCCGAGCTCGCTCAGGAGCTCGTCGTTCACCTCCAGGAGGCGCTCGCGCGCTTCGTCGTCGAAGGAGACGATCCCACCTCCCGCGGCGCGGATCTGCTCGACCCACCCCACGCTCCGGGACGCCTGTCCTTCGGCCTCGGTCCCGTACAGGACGTCGAGCCGGTCGACCAGCAGCTGCTGCGCGGCCAGGGGCAGTGCGTCCCAGCTCACCGTGCTGATCGCGAGGAGATTGCTGAAGCCCACGAGCCCGACCCCGGTGTCCATGAGCGCGTGCGGGACCAGGTCGGTGGCGCCGATGGTGTCCACCGACGTCGTGACCGTCGCCGCGCACTCGACCACGTGGCGCTCGAGCGCCTCGAAGAGCTCGGTGAAGGCGATCGACTGCGGCGTCATCCCGATCCCGGACAGCTCCTGGGAGAGGGCCTGCCCGGACGCACTGACCAGGACGGATGAGAGCTCGTCCAGCGTGCTGCGCTCCTGGGTGCAGAAGATGCCGCCGTAGCTCGCCGACGGGAGCATCGTGAGCACGTGGATGCCGTTGTCGTCGAGCTCCTGCTGGATCTCGGGAGAGTTGTAGATCACGTCAGTGACCCACGCGGTCTGCTGAAGCGTCCCCAGCGGCGTGTTGCCGTCGAGCATCGTCGCGGTGTTGAGCTCGTCGAGCCGCGGGAACACCTCCGGCGTCGCGTAGGGCAGGATGCGCACGACGTCGAGCCGCCCGTCGGCGAGCGCGGTCGGCAGCTCCGTCACGGACGGCACCGCGGCGCTGCTGTAGCTCCAGTCGAAGGTGATCCTGCCGTCGGACCACTCCTCGATCGCGTCGGCCCATGCCTGAGTGCCCACTTGGATGAGCGAGCCCTCGGGTCCGGCGCCCTGGATCTTCAGCGTGACCGGGGTCATGTCGGCGAGCGCGGCTTGATACTCCTCCATCGAGGCGCCGAAGGACACGCCTTCGCCCGCGGGCGCGGACGTCTCCTCGTCGGCGGCGCATCCGGCGAGCGCGAGGCTCACCGCGGCGACGAGGGCAGCCGGCGCCCACGCCGACCGACGGAATCTGGTGGTGTTCATCATCTGTTCTCTCCGATGCTCCGTTGCGTGATGGGTGATGAAGGCGGTGGGAGGCTAGGCCGGGTCGCGAGGGGCTCGGGCGCCGCCCGGGCCGACTCCCGGCCCCCGGAACACGAGCTCGGTGTAATGCCCGACGAGCGATCTCGTGTCGAGGTAGGCGAAGCCGACGTCGGCGGTGTCTGCGTGGGAGGGGATGTCGACCCCGCGACCGCGGGCCTGCTCGACCGCGTCGCGGAAGTCTTCGCGCGTCGCGAAGAGATAGCCGACGTGGTGGAGCGCGATCGGACGGTCTGCCGCGTCGACGGCCTCCCGGTAGATGGATCCCGGCCACGACGACCTGGGCTCGATCAGCTCCGCCTCGGCGCCCCCGAGCAGGAAGTGCGACAGCCGCTGGATGGACGACGGCCCGCCGTCGAGCGCCCGGACGTCGTCGAAGCGCGTCAGCCGCCGGGCCCCGAGCACGTCGACCAGGTATGCCGTGCCGACCTCGAGGTCGCGAGTCACATACCCGATCTGGAAGTGCCTCCCGAGCGCCAGATAGCCCATGTCTCCTCCGTCGGATCGCCGTCGCTCCTCCACTCACGAGTATACAAATGATTTCACTGTTGTGAATCATTTGTTTGGTCGATTTGCGGGATGGTCAGCAGCCCGGCCGCTTCGCTGGGAGGATGGCGGTGTGCCCCGAGCGTTTCCGCAGGAGTTGAGGGATGAGGTGGTCGCCGTCGCGAGACGGCGCGAACGTTCGTTCTCCCAGATCGCGACGGAGTTCGGCGTCTCGAAGTCCTGCGTCCAGAACTGGGTGAAGCTCGCCGAACAGGGTCCCGCCCCGCGCAGCGCGGATCCGGCGACCGCCGGGCACAAGGCGAAGACGCGCGCGATGCTGTCCAGGCTCGCGCTGGAGATGTTCGCCCGCGACGGCTACGAGCAGACGAGCGTGGCACAGATCGCCAAGGCGGCCGGCGTCACGCAGCGCACCTTCTTCAACTACTTCGACACGAAGCTCGACGCCGTCTTCCACCGTTCCGAGTACAGGTCGTTCGCCACGCTGCAGACGATGGTGGCGTCGGAGCCGGCCGGACGCAGCGACCTGGAGACGCTGTGCGCGTGCGGCCTGCAGTACATGGCCGGCGAGCTCACCGAGGAGAACCACCGGTACAACCGCCTGCGCAACCGGATCTCCGAGTCCTCGGACACGGTTCGCGGCGTGCGGTTCGCCGCGAGGCAGCGCTTGGCGGCCGCGATGACGAACGGCCTGGCGCAACGCCACGGTCGCAGCACCCCGGATGCGTCGGACGACGTGCTCGGCGCGGCAGCGGCGGCCGTGCTCCTGCAGTGCTTCAACTGGTGGGTCGACAGCGATGACCCGCACGGCTTCGAGTCGCTCGCACGCGAGCGCATCGACGCGTTCCTCGCCGCAGCGCGCGTCGCATGAGGCCCGGGGTCAACCGGCGTCCCGCTCCAGCGCGCCCTGCATCGCGGAGGCGACGAGCTCCACGCCCGAGCGCAGCAGCTCGGCGAGGGAGGCGTCATCCTCTTCCACCCACGTCCGCACGCACGCCTCGAGCACGCCGAGGAGGGCGAACGCGATGGCGTCGGGCAGCGCCGGATGCACGTGCGCGCCCGCTCGTGCGCGCACGTGGGAGGCGACCGCCTCCGCCCATCGCGCGCCGGCGGCCGCCCCCGTGCGGAACAGCTCGGGGACGTCCATGATCAGCGCACTGCGCGCCCGCGCGAAGACGCGGTCCTGCGCGGCCGACTCCGCGGAGGCGACGATCGCGTCGCCCACCGATGCCAGCAGCGGCGCGTCGGAGGGGATGCGCGCCAGCAGGTCGGCGAGCGCCTTGGTCGCCTCCTCGTAGTCGTGCCAGATGACGGCCGACTTCGTCGGGAAGTACCGGAAGAAGGTCGTTCGGCCGATGTCGAGCTCACGGGCGATGTCCTCGACCGACGTCGCCTCGTAGCCGCGCCGGACGAACAGCTCGACCGCCGCGCGCTGGATCTTCCCCCTCGTGGTGAGGCGAGGCCGTCCACGACCGCCCCCGGCGGGGGAGGCGGTCGTGGACGGGGAGGTCAGCGGCATCCGTCCCAGCGTAGTCAGCACCGGAACGACCGCGACGCGTGCGCTACCCCACCAGCGCCGAGTAGGCGGGCAGGTCCAGACCCGCCGAGGGCGTCGTCGCGACGTACGTGCTGGTCTCGGGGTTGACGTCGGGCAGGTCGCCGTACCACGTGAGGCCGTTCCGGTCGTCGGCTGCCCACTCGATCGGGCTCCAGTCCGGGTCGAAGAACGGGTAGCCGCCGGAGTAGAGCTCGATGCGGTGACCCGAACCGGGGTCGCGCATGTAGAGGTAGGTCGCCTGGCCGATGCCGTGCTTTCCCGGCCCGGCGTCGATCTGGATGCCGAGGTCCTTGAGCTGGTCGACGGCCGTGAGCACGTCGTGGATGTTCTCCAGCGCGAACGCGACGTGGTGGAACCGCGCGCTCTCACCCGTCGGCGCGGCGCCGATCGCGATGTCGTGCAGCTTCGAGTTGACGCTCAGCCACGAGGCGAGGATCGTGCCGGGAAGCTGCGGGATCATAAGGAACTCACGCCGCTTGAAGCCCAGGGAGTCCTGCAGCCACTGCTCGGCCTGGTTGACGGTGCGCGGATCGGTCATCACGTTGAGGTGATCGAGCCGCTGCACGCCGAGGCCCCGCCGCCGGGAGCTGTTGCCGTGCAGCGCCGAGCGCAGCTCGGGCGGCGCCTGCGGCTTGTCGATGTCGAAGTACAGCTCGACCGGGTGCCCACCCCCGGGGATGAGGAACCGGATCGCCTCGCCGCGCCCGATCTCGCTGCCCGCGGGCAGGTAGCGCACCTCGAGCTCCTCCGCCGTGAGCTGATCGTGGAACAGCTCGACGTCCTGCCGACGCGCCACGCGGAAGCTGTAGGTGTTGATCGTCGCCTCCGCCTGCTGCGTGAGCACGAGCGAGTGGTGCGTGAGCTCCTGATAGCCGCGCAGGTAGGCGACGCCCTCGGACTGGGCGGTGACCTCCATGCCGAGCAGGTCGCGGAAGAACCACAGCGACGTGTCGATGTCGGGGGTGCCGATGTTGATGCTGCCGGCGTGAGCGAGGCGTGGGCCGGGGTCGTAATCGGGCATGTCTGCTCTCCTTCGAGTCGTGTCCCCGGTTCACGGGAGCCATGAGGACATCGTCGCCGCCGGCGCGCCGTCCGCGGTCGACGATGACCGCTCACCGGGATACCGCTCGAAGGCACGCGGGTCAGGCGGCCGGCAGGCGCCTGCGGGCGGGCATCGCGAGCCGCCGCGAGACGTCGGCCGCGGTGCGCATGACGAGGCCCTTCAGCTGATCGGGGTCCACGTGCTCCCGCGGACCGCACACGGACAGGGCGGCGACGGGCACGCCCAGCTCGAAGATCGGAGCGGCGACGCACGCGACGCCGGGCACCGCCTCGTCGCTCTCGGAGCCGTACCCGCGCGCGCGGATCGCCTCCAGCGCCGATCGCAGCCGGTCCTGGGTGGTGATGCTCGCCGTCGTGCGCGCGGCAAGGCCCGACTCCAGGTACTCCGTCACGACGTGTTCCGGCGAGTGCGCGAGGAGCACCTTGCCGACGCTCGTGCAGTGCGCCGCGATCCGGCCGCCCACCCGCGACGGGAGCGAGCCGGCGAAGACTCCGCCGACCTTCTCGAGATAGACCACGTCCTTGTCGTCGAGGATCGCGAGGTGGACGACATGCCCCGTCGCCACGAACAGGTCCTGCATGAACGGACGGGAGCACTCGGTGATGCGATTGCGGTGCAGCACGAGACTGCCGATCTCGAACATGCGCAGCCCGAGCGAGTAGGAGTGCCCGTCGCGCTCGAGCCATCGGGCCGCGACGAGCTGCTGCAGGATGCGGTGCACCGCCGAGCGGGAGAGCCCGCTGCGAACGCTGATCTGGCCGAGCGTGAGAGCGCCGCCCGTGCGTTCCAGGATTCCCATGATCAAGACGACCCGATCGACCATGCTCGCGGGGGGCTGGGGCATGTGA